>JAWOHU010000114.1:0-8384 GCA_046485025.1 Cloacimonadaceae bacterium (SeqCode)
CCTGCAATACAGGTGATGAGCAGGCCTCCCAGAGCAAAGAAACTGTATTGCCATTTGGGAGCTTTGCGCTGGATTTTGGCTGTGTGCATCATGACCAGAGACATCACGCCTAAAACCACTCCAAATGGTGCCTGAACATAGATCCAGGGCAGATAGAAGTTATTTATGAAGTCTTCGGACAGGATTTTGTGAGGGATGAAAACCCACAACACCCAGACCATACCTCCAATCATTACTATTGCAAGCGGTATATTTTTCTTCACCTTGCCTCCTCTACTTCAAAGGAAATATCTGGATGAATCCAGTTATTTGAACGGAACTGAGAACAGCTCCTATGATTATACATATCAAAATCAGGAACTTATAATAATCCTGCGCTTTCAGAGTACCCAGCAGCATAGGCTCGCGGTTCAGATAAGCGGAAGCGGCATACAGTTCTTCGCCAATCAGAGTGTAGTCACAGGTTGTAATAAAGAAGGGAATCTGGGTAACAGCGTCGGAGCCTGCAATCTGAATAGCTCCGATGGCATTGCCTGTTTCGGTCATCAGGAGCGCTTCAGCGGCAAAGAATCCCAGGAAGAAATTGGTGGCAACTTTTTCCCTGATCATAATACCATTCACACCAGCCACGTAGGCAAACTGCACCTGGGTCAGATAGAATACGTTGTTCTTATCATAAGAATCCGGTCTGCCTGCTTCATAGTGTGCTTCGCGCACAACTTCCTGTGCCACAGGCATAACTATGTAGTCATAACAGGGAACAATCAGGCGGGTGTCATATTCGGCAGCTTTCCTGGCAACCTGACTCAGGATGCCAAGTGAGGCAATAATCGGGATGTCTGACAAAGTACCACTTCCCATGATATAGAGAATTGGTCTGCCCATTTCAGTGGCTCTGCCGATGGCGTTGTCAATTTCGTGGATACCGGCAATCGGTCTGATATACAAGTCATGTCCCTTGCGGGCTTTTCTGATAAAGAAGAACACCATAAATCCGAAAATCAGCGAGGCAAACAACGCTGTCAGTTTATTCATGTCAAACCAGTTGGCGATGGGAGCATAATAGGTGTACTCACCAGTCTCTTCATCTTGCCTGTAATCACTTTCCACCAGCATGCCCTTGCCGTCGGTGCGGACCATATAGAAGGATGCGCGGCGTTTATCTTGTTCTCTGGTTCTTGCCACGAAGCGCATTCTGGCTTTGTCGGAAGTGATTTCATTGGCTTGGACCAGCATTGGGTGTTTCAGGAAAGCCAGATTTTTTTCTGCTTCTTCAATCTGAGCTTTGATATTCTGAAGTTCCATTTCAGCTTCCGGACTGGTTTTTGCTTGTTCAGTCAGGACTGATTCCTGTACTTTCAACTCAGGGAGTTTATCTTCAGCATCCTTAATTTTGAATTCTGAATCATTCCTGGCTTCATCGCCATAAATGCTTGTCCTGATGGACTTTTTGGCTTCCGGATCAAACATCAGGTCAATGCTGGCATCGATCAGAACATAGCTTGTTTTGGCATCCTTGTCTGTGAGTCTGCGTTTGAAAACTTCTTCACCCCCATAGGTGTAGAGAGTGTCTCCGTCGACTATATTGATGCCAGAAATCATTCGATAGAGGATAGACTCATAGGGAATGGTGATTTCGACATTACTGTCATAGGATGACATTTTCTTTGCCTGATAGAAGATGGGGGAGGCAGGTGGTTTCTGAAAGACAATATTTTGCAGTTCAAACAGGTTATTGCCATTATTATAGAGCTTTCCGGGATTCAGAGACAGAATCTGATCATTCCAAGGCAGGTCTTGTGATAACTCATAACTTTCTTCCAGCATTGGTTTGCTGCGCATCTTCATCACTACTCTCAAGCCATTATGAATGTCATAACCTTCCGGGACTTTGAGTGTGATTATGTCATCAGGATAGAATTCATTTATGGTTTTGAAAGGCTTGTCTTCACCTTTCTTGAAGAAATCAAAATATATATTCTGCACATGCTGCGTCTCTGCAGCATTGAGCATGTAATTGATTTTCATCTTGGTGTTTTTGGCGTTGGTAAAGGAGACCTTGGTTATCATCACAACAGGATTGCTCCAGATTATGGTCAGACGATCACCTTTGTCATTGGGTTTGTCAATAACCTTGAAAACAGGTTTGGGTGGGAGCTGAGAACTATCAGCGATTCTGACAGCACTCAGAGCTGAATATGAAGACATTCCGGAACCATCATACAAAGCCAGGCTAAATCTGGAATCAGTAATCTGTTGGGTGCTGTAACCCTGTGCCAATAGCTGATTTGCATCAATAGTAGCATAATTTGTATAGCCTGCATACCCGCTGGTGATAGGCACAGCCTGGATTCCACCCAGTTCCGGCAGGTTCTTTTTTGCTTCCCATTCCTCATCAGAAATGGCAGGAACCATCAAAACCTGATACTGGGACAAATCATCTTTATAAAGAGGATTTTCCCACTCAAACTGCAATTGCTGTTTATCCTGCAGATAGACGGAATAGAAGACCGGCGCAGGTTCAGGAGGATTTTCATAGGGCGAGCCTTCAGTGATTTCAGCATAAGGATGGAAATTGCTTCTTTCGTCCACAGCAATAATAGTATAATAGTACTTGTTTCCGGGTTTCAGACCAGCCCTGACTGTTAACTGATGCAGCCTCAGACCTGCATAGGCAGTCGAATCCCCTTCTTCTGCTGAAAAGTTCTTCTGAGTGTGGTAATAAAACTGGCGTTTATCAATCACAGACAGCAGATTAAAATGCTTAGCCAGTTCTGCCAGAAGATTGATATCGCGGGGAGGGCTTCTGAAAATCGGGCTATCCTTGCCCTGCTGTTTTTCCTTGCGCAGTTTTCCCGGCGACTTGACTCTGATGAACTCGTCCAGGGAACTATCGTAATAATACATCTTATCCGAAGCCACACCGGTTTTCACATTGACCGGAATGGAACTCAGGAAAAACAATTGATTGGGATTAACTCCACGGTAGATGCGATATTCAATGATGCGCCGCTCTTTGGGTAACGGGCTCCAGCTTAAGACCAGACCCGTTCCATCGTCGGCAGGAACATCGCTTACTGAGAAGTTCTTAACTACAAATGCGTCCTTATCTGATGCTGAGACAGCTATTGATATTGAAACCAACGTCACAAATCCGAGCAGCAAAAACAGTACTATCCGCTGTTTAGATAACCTCATAAACAGTCTCCTGTATTTTATTTAACACAATTTTTCAGTTTGTTGACGCTGTTTGGGGGAGGGAAGGATTGTCAAACAAATTCTTTGGAGAGGACACCAGATTAATTATGAAACTTCTTTATTGTATAAGTTTGCGTAAAAAAAACAGGCTCTCAGAAACGGGAGCCTGTTTTGATTATTTTCATTCCTGCATCGGCAGGAATATTACTTATGATTAATACATTCCACCCATGCCCGGATTCGGCATTGGGGCAGGTGCTTCAGGTTCTTTGATATCAGTGATTATACATTCTGTGGTCAGCAGCAAAGCAGAAATGGATGAAGCGTTCTGCACGGCGCTGCGGACTACTTTAGCAGGATCGATGATACCGGAAGCGAACATATCTTCATATTGTCCGGTAACTGCATTGAATCCGATATGCTTGTCCTTGAAGGTTTTCAGTTTTTCGACGACAACTGCGCCTTCCTGACCGGCATTAGCAGCAATCTGATAAGCAGGTTTTTCCAGCGCTTTTCTGAGGATGTCAAAAGCGACTCTTTCTTCGTGTGACATGCCCTTTTCTTCCTTGAGAGCTTTGGCAGCGTGAATCAGAGTAACTCCGCCGCCGGGCACGATACCTTCTTCCACAGCAGCACGGGTGGCATGCAGAGCATCATCCACGCGGGCTTTCTTTTCTTTCATTTCAGTTTCAGTGGCTGCGCCGATACGGATGACTGCCACGCCGCTGCTCAGCTTGGCAAGGCGTTCCTGCAGTTTTTCCTTGTCATAATCGGAAGTGGTTTCTTCCATCTGGCTCTTGATTTGTTTGATGCGTGCCTGGATATCTTTTTCTTCGCCGGCGCCTTCGCGGATGGTGGTGTTTTCCTTTTCCACGAGGACTTTCTTGGCGCGTCCCAAATCACTCATAGTGCAGCTATCCAGCTTGCGACCCATTTCTTCCGAAATCAGAGTGGCGTTGGTCAGGACGGCGATATCTTCCAACATGGCTTTTCTGCGGTCGCCAAAACCGGGAGCTTTTACAGCGCAGACGTTCAGAATGCCGCGCAGCTTGTTCACAACAAGAGTTGCCAGAGCTTCGCCTTCGATGTCTTCAGAGATAATCAGGAAAGGTTTGCCGGTCTGGGCAATTTCCTGCAGGATGGGCAGCAGGTCTTTCATCACGCTGATTTTCTTATCATACAGCAGGATGAAGGGGTCTTCCAACTCAGCAATCATCTTCTCGCCATTGGTGACAAAGTAGGGTGACAGGTAACCGCGGTCAAACTGCATGCCTTCCACCTTTTCCAGACCTGTATCGATGGATTTGGCTTCTTCGATGTTGATGATGCCTTCTTTGCCCACAGAATCCATCGCCTGGGCAATCAGTTTGCCGATTTCGGGGTCGTTATTGGCGGAAACTGCAGCGATTTGAGCAATTTCGTCGCTGTTTTTGATAGCTTTGCTGAATTCATGAATTTTATCCACAATAATCTTGGTTCCCTTTTCCAGACCACGTTTCAAAAACATTGGATTGACGCCTGCGGTCACGTGTTTCATACCTTCTTCAATTATGGCCTGAGCCAGAATTGTGGCTGTGGTGGTGCCGTCGCCGGCTATGTCATGAGTCTTCTCAGCCACTTCTTTGCAAAGCTGAGCGCCCATATTTTCATAAGGTTCTTCCAGTTCGATTTCCTTGGCGATGGTGACGCCGTCATTGGTGATGGTGGGAGAGCCGTATTTCTTGTCCAGAACGACGTTGCGTCCTCTGGCGCCGATGGTGACTTTGACGGCATCAGCCAGTTTGTCCACACCCTTTTTGAGTGAAGTGCGGGCTTCGTGTGAAAATTGCATTTGTTTAGCCATAGTAGTTAACCTCCCTATGCTTAGTATTTTTTTATTTTGCTTATTATTTTTAGCAGTCATATCTGACGAGTGCTAAGACTAACACACGCCTTTTTTTGTCAAGCAGAAAATTGACCTTAGTTGATTTTCTTAGCTGACATCTGTCCTATAGTATAATGAAATAGTGAAATCGGGCTACTTAACTGTTGCCACTGATGATGGCGGAAATCACATTTTTTTCATCCAACTGCAGCAGGATGATATTGATGGCAGAGGTGATGGGCACAGCTAAAATCATTCCCACAATGCCCCAGACCCAACCCCAGAAAATCAGGGAAATTAAAATAGTAATCGGACTCAGGTTCATTTTGTTTCCCTGGATTTTGGGTTCAATCATATTGGCAACCAGCAGTTCATTCGCTATTATCAGCAGCAGGAAGGAAAAGAACCTGACGTCAAACCCACTTTGCAGCAGGCAAACCAGGACAGGGATGCTATTGGCGATTATGCTCCCCACATTGGGAATGAAGCTCATTATAAACAGTAATATTCCGCAAATCAGAATAAAATCCACACCATACAGCCACATCAGAATCATTAAAATCACTGCAGAACAAAGGCTGATTATTGATTTAGTGAGTAAATAGCGCCTGATTTGCTTTTGGATATTGGCCAGGGTGGTACTGGTCTTTTGGTGTTGTGTACTGTCCATAACATTTTTCAGGCGCAGCTGCAGCTGATTCCCCTGTGCTATCATGAAAAGCAGAAAAACCACAATCAGGAAAAAGTTCCAGCTGATGCCGAAGGTCGTGGTCATCACATCGGAGATGGCTTTGGAAATATTAAAGTTACCCGGAGCGATCATTTGTGAAATATCAAACCCGGGGATGGAGCTAAAGGCAATATCCATGCGGGCAGTAAGATTTTCCAAGCCTGAAACTCCGTTCTGAACAAGGAGAATCAACCGCTCCTGGTATTTGGGAAAACCTGAGATCAGGCTACTTGTTGCTGAGGTCAAGAGCACGATTAGCCCCAGGGAAAAAAGCAGAATTATCACTATCATGGTCAGCATAATTAAGTAAATATGCACATTTTTCCGGCGCAGATAACCTGCTAGGGGCGCAAGCACATAGCTCAGGAAAACTGCAAAGACCAGCGGGATGAATATGGATTTGAGAGTCTTCAGAATCAGCACAATCACGGGGATGGCTATAATGGTAAGTAAAATCCTGATCCAGCGCAGTTCTTTGGAATGTTCTATCATTTAGACACCACTGATGATGGCGGAGATCACATTTTTCTCATTCAGTTGCAGCAGCATAATATTGATGGCAGAGGTGATGGGCACGGCTAAAATCATACCCACAATGCCCCACACCCAGCCCCAGAAAATCAGAGAGACCAGAATTGTGATGGGACTCAGGTTCAGCCTTCTGCCTTGGATTTTGGGTTCGATTACATTGCCGAACAGCATTTGAGTCGCAATAATTAAAAAGGAAAAGCTGATAAATCTGAAGTCAAATCCGCTCTGCAGCAGGCAAATCAGAATTGGCACCCCGCTGGCAACGATACTTCCGATATTGGGAATGAAATTCAGCACAAACAGCAGAATTCCGCAAATCAGCACAAAATCCACCCCATACAGCAGCATCAGAATCATCCCGATTCCTGCAGTGCAGAGGCTGATCACGGTTTTGGTCAGCAGATAGCGCTGGATTTGGGTCTGGATATTGACAAGCGTTGTGCTGGTTTTCTGTTGATTTGAATTGTCCATTGAGTATTTCAGTCTTTGTTCAACCTGCCCGCCCTGCGCTATCAGAAAGAGCAGGAAAATCACGATCAGAAAATAGTTCCAGCCGATGCCCAAAGTGGTCGTCATCACATCCGACACCGTTTTGGAAATGTTAAAACTGCCCGGAGCAATCATTTGCGTAATGTCAAAATCGGGTAATGTACTCAGAGCAATATCCATGCGGGCAGTGAAGCTATGAAAACTGCTTACTCCATCCTGCACAATCAGAAGCAGCCTTTGCTGATAATTGGGAAAGCCGGAAATCAGACTATTGGTTGCCGCCGACATCAGCAAAATTATGCCAAAGGAAACCAGCAGAATGATGACCACCATAGTCAGCATTATCACATAAATATGCACTTTTTTCCTGCGCAGATAGCCTGTCAGAGGTGTAAACACAAAACTCAGGAAGATGGCAAACACCAGCGGGATGAAAATCGCTTTGAGCGTCTTTAAAATCAGCACCAGGACAGGCAAAGCGATAATCAGCAGCAGTATCCTGATCCAGCGCAGTTCTTTTGCATAGTCATCCATTCAGAAATCCTTTTTCCGGTCAGTTTCTTTCAGTAATTAATTCAGCGACGATATGATGTCGTGTAATTCTTTGCTTAAATGTTTCAAGGATGCGCCGCAGGATAATCTTCAAAATATCCCATGCAGTTGCTCACAGCTTTTTCCATCTCTAAGTCAAAGTTGTGAAACATCTTGGGAACAATGATTCCGGGCAGGGGATTGCCATTTTTCTCAGCAATGGCCTTGCTCATATGCTTGAGAGCGCTTTTACCGCCCATCCCAACCAAGGGAAAGCCCATGGTCACAAAAGGCAGGGCATTTTTCTTTTGCAGGTCATCCATCTGCAGAATGGCTTTGTAAGTTACAGGATTAGGGCCGAAAGCCCAGACCGGGCCGCCGATGCAATAGGCGTCAAAAGTGGAGAGTTCCGGCAGATTGGTAACCTTAAAATTCATCGGCTGTCTGATGGTGCCGCCTATGACAGGTACATCTGTTTGCAGTTTAATCAAAGAGATAGCGTGCCCTACTTCTGTCAGTCTGACTTCAACCAGTTTTGCCAGTTTTTCTGTGCTGCCCGAATGCGAGTGATAGATGATGGCAATGTTCATAACGCCTCCAAAATTTCTCTGATATTAACAAAAAGTTCATCTCCTGTAACTTTGTCAAGAAAATATAATTGAGTTATGGGTGATGAGTGCTGCGTGTCAAATTGAGCTTAGTCGAAATGTAGGACATCCGGCAGTAGCAACGTTTTTCCGGAGTTCGAAATTTCCTCGTAATCTATAAATGTCTATTTTACTTACAGGAAATTTAGGACTTCGTAAAACCAAGACTAATAATTATGTTATAGGGAATTCACGAAGTCCGAATTGCCCTTATAAAACACAAATCCCACAAAGCTGGTTGAGGGCAATTTGAACTCCAAACTCTGACCTTCCACTTTTCCACTTTTCCACATTTTCCACCCCCAAAAGCTAATCTTGACCAAGAGTATACCAAAAGCAGATCTAAAGTATATCAAATGTGCTCCAGGATACATTTACTATACATTTGATATAC
>JAWOHU010000191.1:0-14346 GCA_046485025.1 Cloacimonadaceae bacterium (SeqCode)
GACGAATCCACCATTACCAAAGAAGACTGGACAGAACTGATGCAATACCTGAGAGAATTGGGAGAAGCCAAACCCGCTCCAAAAGTCCTGAAGAAATATAACATCCCGCAGTACCTGATCGATTATGTGCACTCCTATCTGCTGGCCAATGAACCCAAGCCGGAACACGAAATCTACAGAGATTTGTTTAACCTTTTTTACGACACTGTTCATAACCATGAAGACAAATTTATCCGCGACTGGTTCAGTTTTGATTCTGACCTCAGGAACATCGTCATTGCTCTGAACTGCCGCAAACACGATATATCCTATAAAGACCAGCTGATCGGAACCAATGATTTAACGGAACGCATCCTCAAAAGCAGCGCCGCGGACTTCGGTCTGGGCAAGGATTATCCCTATTTCGACATCCTCGCCAGGCTGAATGAACAGAGCGACATCATCGAAAAGGAAAAGGGTCTGGACGCCCTGCGCTGGAAGTGGATTGATAACGAGACATTTTTTGAATACTTTACTTTGCCGCGTCTGATGGGGCATCTGATTAAGCTGCACATCATTTTCAGATGGATTCATCTGAGCCAGGCAGTCGGCGAGAAACGCTTTCACAAGATTCTGCACGAGCTGGAATCAAGTTTTGAATTTCCCAAGGAATTTGCACTTAACAAAAGGTGATAGAATATGACGAAAGGAATTGTAAAAGGCATAATTGCCAACCTGGTCCTGATTGAAGTGGATGGACCGGTCTCCCAAAACGAGATTTGTTACATTAATCACGAGGGCATCAAGCTGATGGCGGAAGTCATCAAGATTCAGAAAAACATTGCCTATGCCCAGGTGTTTGAAAGCACCCGCGGACTGAAACCCGGAAACACAGTCGAATTCACGGAACACATGCTGGAAGTGACTCTTGGACCCGGTATGCTGTCCAAGAATTATGACGGATTGCAGCACGACTTGAACAAGATGGAAGGCATCTTTCTGAAACGCGGTGAATATCCCGAAGCTCTGGATGACCATGTCCAATGGCACTTCAAACCGCTTTCTTCAGTTGGAGATAAAGTTCGTGCCGGAGACTGGATTGGTGAAGTTCCCGAGAGCTGGATTGCGCATAAAATCATGGTTCCCTTCAGTTTTGCTGGTGAATATACCATCAAGAACATCACGCCGGAAGGCGATTACAAGATTCTTGACACCATGGCAGTGCTGACCGATGTCAAAGGCAATGAGCACAAGGTAACAATGCAACAGACCTGGCCTGTGAAGATTCCCATCAAGACCTATACAGACAAACCCAGACCCTTCCGTTTGATGGAAACGGGTGTCAGAACCATTGATACTTTGAATCCGATTGTGGAAGGCGGGACAGGATTTATCCCCGGTCCTTTCGGCAGCGGCAAAACCGTTCTACAGCACGCCATTTCCAAGAATGCGGATGCTGATTTAATCATTATAGCAGCCTGCGGAGAGCGCGCCAACGAAGTGGTGGAACTCTTTGTCGAATTTCCCAAACTGGATGACCCACGCACCGGCAGAAAGCTGATGGAGCGCACTATCATCATCTGTAACACGTCAAATATGCCCGTGGCTGCGCGTGAAGCTTCAGTCTATACAGCAATGACGATTTCGGAATACTATCGCAGTATGGGACTCAAAGTTCTGCTGCTGGCTGATTCCACCTCACGTTGGGCACAGGCTCTGCGTGAAATGTCCAACCGCATGGAAGAACTGCCCGGTCCTGACGCTTTTCCGATGGATCTGCCGGCGATTATTTCCAATTTCTATTCCCGCGCCGGAATGGTTAATCTGATTAACGGTCAGACCGGTTCCATTACTTTTATCGGAACTGTGTCACCCGCCGGCGGCAACCTCAAGGAACCCGTTACGGAATCCACTAAAAAAACTGCCCGCTGTTTCTATGCCCTGTCACAGCAGAGAGCAGACAGCAAACGCTATCCTGCCATTGACCCGATTGACAGCTATTCCAAATATCTGGAATATGAAGAAGTGATAGAAAACCTCAATACCCATATCTCCCCCACCTGGGTGGACGACGTGATGTATGCCAAAAACGTCCTCCAGCGCGGCAGAGAGTCCTATGAGCAAATCAACATTCTGGGCGATGACGGCGTGCCGCTTGCCTATCATGACCGCTACTGGAAAAGCGAACTCATCGACAGAATCATTCTGCAGCAGGACGGTTTTGACGCCGTTGACCAGTCCACTCCGATGGAACGACAGAAATATATGCTGGAACTGATTCTTTCCATCTGTAAATCAGATTATGACTATGAGTTCTTTGAGGATGTGATGCCTTTCTATATCAAGATGGTCAATCTTTGCAAACAAATGAATTATGCCGAATTTAAGTCTGCCGATTTCAACCGCTTTGAGTCTGAACTCAAGGATGTCATAGCTGAAAGGAGGGTCAAAAAATGAGTACGCAAGCCTTTCAACGCATCTACACCAAACTGCAGCAGATTACCAAAGCCACCGTCACTGTGCAGGCAACCAATGTCGGCAATGATGAAATGGCATCAGTTTCCGGACGCCTGGCACAGGTGGTTAAAATCATGGGTGACCTGGTGACCTTACAGATTTTCTCAGGCACGGAAAACATCGGAACCGACGCGGAAATAGTATTTATGGGCAAACCACCCACCCTGAAAGTCGGAGACCAGCTGGCAGGCAGATTCTTTGACGCTTTCGGCAATCCGATTGACGGCGGTCCCGAGGTGGAAGGAACGGAAGTCGAAATCGGCGGTCCTTCTGTCAATCCCGTTCGCCGTATGCAGCCATCCGAATTTATTACGACCGGTATTGCCGGTATCGATATGAACAATTCCCTCGTCACAGGACAGAAGATCCCGTTCTTTGCCGATCCGGACCAGCCTTTCAATCAGGTGATGGCGCTGGTAGCGCTCAGAGCTGAAGCTGACAAGATCATCCTGGGCGGTATGGGTCTCAGTAATGACGACTATCTTTACTATAAAAACACCTTCGAAAACGCCGGTGTGCTGGATCACATCATCTCCTTTGTCAATACAACGGAAAACCCACCTGTGGAAAGACTTCTGGTTCCTGATATGTGTCTCACGGCAGCTGAATATTTTGCCGTGGAAAAGAAGGAAAAAGTTCTGGTGCTGCTGACTGATATGACGCTCTTCTGCGATGCGCTCAGTATTGTTTCCAACCGTATGGACCAGATTCCTTCCAAAGACAGTATGCCCGGCTCACTCTACAGCGACCTGGCGCGTATTTATGAAAAAGCGGTGCAATTTCCGGATGGCGGTTCCATCACGATTGTGGCAGTAACCACTCTTTCCGGCGGCGATATCACGCACGCCATTCCCGACAACACAGGCTACATTACGGAAGGACAGCTTTTCCTGAGACGCGATACCGATATCAGCAAGGTCATCGTTGACCCCTTCCGTTCGCTCTCACGCCTCAAACAGCTTGTGATTGGCGAAAAAACCAGAGCCGACCATCCCCAGGTAATGAACACTGCCATTCGTCTCTATGCTGATGCTGCCAATGCCAAAACCAAGATGGAGAACGGCTTTGACCTGACTGATTATGACGAGCGCGTGCTCAAGTTTGCCAAAGATTATTCCATGCATTTGCTTGCCATTGACGTGAATCTGGAAGTCGATGAAATGCTGGATACGACCTGGGCTCTCTTCAACAAATACTTCTCCAAAGCGGAAGTGGGCATCAAAGAAGAATTTATGAAAATCTACTGGAAAGATAAAGAATAAATGAATATCAAGTTCCAATACAACAAAACTTCTCTGCACGAACTGCGTAAACAGTTGAACGCACGTCTGAGGGCGCTCCCTACACTGAAAAACAAGGAATCCGCCCTGCGCATGGAAGTTAAAAAGGCAAAAGACAAAGCCGCTGAATTGGAACAAAAGGTGGAAGCCAAGACCAATGAACTGAGCAAGTTTATGCGGCTCTGGCAGGAATTTGACACTTCGCTAATCAGCATCAAAGAAGTGGAAATTATCACGCGCAACATCGCCGGCGTCAAGATACCTGTGCCCGGCAGGATAGATTACGACATCAAACCCTTCTTTATGTTCAATGCCCCATCCTGGTATCTGGACGGGATTGACCTGCTCAAATCCGTCTCCGAACTCCAGATAGAACGTCTCTTTTTCCTGCGCAAGATGCACATCCTTGATACCGTCAGAAAGAAGACCACTCAGAAAGTCAACCTCTATGAAAAAGTCCAGATTCCCGGCTTTGAGGATGCCATTCTGAAAATCAAACGTTTCCTGGAAGACGAGGAAAATCTTTCCAAGTCCAGCCAGAAAATCCTCAAAAACCGGATGCAGGATGAGGTGGCGTTATGATTGAAAGAATGCGCAAATACACGATGATTCTTCATCACTCGGATTATCTGAATATAATGACCGGTCTGCAGGAACTGGGCATGCTTCACATTGAGAAAAGCACGGCTGAGAAGAGTGATAAGCTAATTGAAGTTCAGAAAGAGATTGAAGCTTACACAGAAGCTCTGAAGTTTATGCAGAAAAAGATTCCGGATAACGGCGGGAACAAATCCACCACACTGCTCCCTGTTCAGATGCGTCAGAAGATTGAAAACGCCCATCTGGAAAAAGAACGCCTTACGCTTCAGTATAACGTCCTCGCCAAGGAAATCACTGACCTCGAGCCTTGGGGCGAATTTGACCATGCTGCCCTCAAAGCCCTCAAGCAACACGGTCTCAGGGTCGAACTCTATGCCTGTTCCCTGCACCATTTCAATCCCGAGTGGGCTGAGAAATATGCTCTTACCGTCATCAACAACATCTCCCCCATGATCTACTTTGCGGTTCTGCATAAGATAGACGAACCGCTGGAAATAGACGCCGAAGCTTTCAAAATGCCGCCCCGCACCCTGGCTGAACTCAGGAAGCAGGAGCAGCAAATCGCTGAAGAGCTGAAAGCGATAGATGAATTTTACACAGATAACTCAACTGCTGCCGTGGAACTTTTTTCCGCTGAACTGGAAAAACTGACTCACGCCTACGATTTTGAAGACGCCACCTTGCAGAGCGTTCCCGAAGCGGACAATCAGGTGCTGATTCTGCTGGGCTGGATTCCCAAACGCCTGGAAGCTGATTTATTATCCTTTATCAATCAGCACAACATAGTCCATTTCTCCAAAGCCGCCAGAGTGGAGGACAATCCGCCCATTTCACTGCGCAACAACCGCTTTGCCCGCATCTTCGAGCCCATCGGCAAGATGTTCATGCTGCCCTATTACAACGAACTGGACATGACGCCTTTCCTGGCGCCGTTCTTTATGATGTTCTTCGGTTTCTGCAGCGGCGATAGCGGTTATGGCATCGTCCTCTTTTTAATCGGCTGGTTCCTCAAGAAGAAAATCAAGAACAAAGCTATTCATCCGCTGCTGACCTTGCTCCAGGTGCTCGGTATCGGAACAGTCGTCATGGGCTTTATTCTGGGCAATTTCTTTGCTTTTGATTTGAAGGAAATTCCCTTCCTCAATCCTCTGGTTCCCATCCGCAATCATAATCAGATTTTCAATTTCGCTCTGCTGCTGGGTCTGATTCAAATCATCGTAGGCAAAGTCATCAACTCCGTCAAACGTATGATGCAGTTTGGCTTTGTGCACGGTCTGGCGATTATCGGCATCATCTTTTTCGTGATTTCCATTTCGCTGATGGGATCCACTATGCTGGGTGCCAAACCCGGAAAAATATTAAATTACGCGCCTTACGGAATCTACCTGGGACTGGCTATGGTCTTTCTGCTCAACAGCCCCGGCAAGAACATCCTGTTTAATATCGCCAACGGACTTTGGATAATGTATAATACGGTGACCAGTTTTTTCGGCGACATTTTGTCCTATATCCGTCTGTTTGCGCTCGGCGTTTCCAGCGGAATCCTCGGCTATGTCATCAACACGATGGCGGCGCAGTTCGGTTCCATACCCTATATTGGGCCTGTGATCTACATTTTCTTTATGGTGGGCGGACACGGTCTCAATATCGCGCTCAGCAGCCTCGGAGCCTTTGTTCATCCCATGCGTCTCACCTTTGTCGAATTCTTTAATAATGCCGGTTTCTCAGGACCCGGTATCCCATATAAACCTTTCGGAAAAACAAAAACAGTCAAATAAATAGGAGGAAATATGTCCCCTGATAGTTTAGCCAACGCAGCTCAAGCAGCAGTTTCGGTCACATCCAATATTGCGCTTTACACTGCCTGGATTGGAATGTTCCTGATGGTCGCGCTCAGCGGAGCCGGAAGCGCTTTGGGAACAGTTATCGGCGGTCAGTCATCCATAGCCGCCATGAAAAAAAGAGACGATATCTTTGCCAACTGCATGCTGCTTTCCGCCATGCCGGGAACTCAAGGCCTGTATGGCTTCGGCGCTTTCTTTTTGCTCAAGGCGAAGATTGTCCCCGGAATGCCGATGGAATCTGCCGTGGCGATTCTGGGCGCTGGACTGATCGTCGGCTTGGTCTGCCTGCTTTCCGCCATCCAGCAGGGCAGAGTGGTCGCCAGCGGTATTGAAAGCATCGGCAACGGCAACGACGTCTTTTCCAAGACTCTCGTGCTCGCCGTGTTCCCCGAGCTTTATGCCATCATCTCTTTTGCCGCCGCTTTCCTGATCTCCACCGGCATCTGATTTATCAAACTGATCCTGATGCGGAATTGGTAAAAGCAAAGAACTCATAACCCCAAAAGCAAAACAGAATTTAACTGTCATTAAAAGCAATCCCTGTTGCGGATTGCTTTTTTTCTTATCCCGCTGCAATCTTAATGTCATTCCTGCGCAGACAGGACTCTTAGGATTCTCAATCAGATCAGAATGATAGATATGCGATATTCCACATCTTTTCATTCCTGCCCTGGATGAGAACCAGAATGTTTTATGTAACCAAAAAACACATGGAAAAGACAGAATAAACAGAAATTTATGTTTGCGCTTCATATTGGCTGAATGCCGTTGTTGTGAAATAGTAATGTAAAATAAATCTGATTGCTAGGTGTCTCATTAATTCGGATAGATGGCAGGAGTTTTGCCTATTATATCATCGGACTATCATCGGTGTTTCATCGGACTATCTTCGGACTTTTGTCCAATGAATCCCCTCTAAAACATCAGACAAACACAATTGACTATATAATCACGTTTTTGGGGATGATCACACAACTATCAAAAATACTTTGTTTAATTCGCAAATTATTATTCAGAATCTTCAACATTTTGTTAAGGTTAGATATTTAGCTGAATTAGATTCCTGCTTTCGATGAAACGACAAAGCACGTAAATGAAAATTGATAATTAAAACAGGCTGGATTCCCGCCTGCGTGGGAATGACGAATTGAAAGAACGCAAGCAGGACATTTGAATTTCCTTTACGAAAAACAGGGGTTTTCTAAAGTGGCTTGCAATCAAACACCTTTTACCTATAAGGAGCATTGGATGGATATTCCGAAATCTGTTCTGGAACTCAGGCTTAAGCGCGATAAAGCCAAGCTGGGCGGCGGTGAAAAACGCATTGCCGAACAGCATGAAAAAGGCAAACTCATAGCCAGGGAAAGAATTGAACTGCTGGTCGACCCTGACAGCTTTGAAGAATTTGATCTCTTTGTCACGCACCAATGCCATGACTTTGGGATGGAAAAAACCAAGTATCCCAGCGACGGAGTTGTCACCGGCTGCGCCACCATCAATAAAAGAGTGGTCTATCTCTTTGCCCAGGATTTCACTGTCTTTGGCGGTTCGCTCTCCAAAACCTACGCCGAGAAAATCTGCAAGATTATGGATATGTCCATCAAGAACGGCTGCCCTCTGATTGGACTGAACGATTCCGGCGGTGCCAGGATTCAGGAAGGAGTGGACGCTCTGGCAGGTTACGCCGAGATTTTCTGGCGCAACGTGATGGCCTCCGGAGTGGTGCCCCAGATTTCAGCCATCCTCGGTCCCTGCGCCGGCGGAGCTGTCTATTCTCCTGCCATTACGGATTTCGTTATCATGGACAGAAAAAACAGCTATATGTTCGTGACCGGGCCGAAGGTGGTCAAAACCGTTCTGAATGAGACTGTCACGATTGAAGATTTGGGCGGTCCCAAAGTCCATTCCACCAAAAGCGGCGTGGCGCAATTTGTCACTGATAATGAAGAAGAAACCATGCTCCTGATCCGTAAATTGCTCAGCTATCTGCCCTCCAATAATATGGAAGACCCGCCCTTCTACCCCACTACGGACGTGGTCAACCGCTCCTGCGAAGAATTGAATGCCATCATTCCGGAAAATCCCAATAAGCCTTATGATATTTTAGACGTCATCCACAGCCTGGTGGACGAGAATGAATTTCTGGAAGTGGCGCGTAACTTTGCCCAGAATCTGGTGGTCGGCTTTGCCAGAATGCAGGGCTATCCGGTCGGAATCGTCGCCAATCAGCCCAAGGTTCTGGCAGGCGTTCTGGATATTGACGCTTCCGTCAAAGGCGCTCGGTTTGTCCGGTTCTGCGATGCCTTCAATATCCCGCTCATCGTTCTGGAAGACGTGCCAGGCTTTTTACCCGGAACCAATCAGGAACACAACGGCATCATCAGAAGCGGCGCCAAGCTTTTGTACGCCTTTGCCGAAGCGACCGTGCCCAAAGTGACGGTCATTCTCAGAAAAGCCTATGGCGGTGCCTATTGCGTGATGAACAGCCGACACATGCGCGCCGACATCGTCTATGCCTGGCCTACTGCCGAGATAGCCGTGATGGGTCCCAAAGGCGCTGTGGAAGTCATTTTCCGCAAGGAAGCAATGGCAAGCGAAGACCCGAAAAAAGTCCTGACTGAAAAAGAGGAAGAATACAAGGATAAATTTGCCAACCCGATGCAGGCAGCTGAAAAAGGATATATTGATGACATCATCGAACCAGCCAGAACCCGCTTCCGCCTTATCCGCGCTCTGGAAATGCTCGCCAACAAAAAAGACTCCATCCCTGCCCGCAAACACGGGAACATACCTTTATAGGATCAGCAATATGAGAAGACTGACTTTTCTGCTCTGCGTCCTGCTGCTCATCTTCAGTTCACTTTTATCAGCACAGGAAGAAATCGTTCCGGTGCAGAATAATGCCATTTCCGACAGCTTGATGCAGATTATCGAAACGCGCATAAAATCAGAGTATGGAATCACGGAAAACTCGACTTTGATTCAGACCGCCGAAGTAATGAAAGTTGAACTGAATGAGCTGAAGAAGCAGCTCGGACTTGATGTGAAAAACAATCAGCTTGATACGATGCGTCTGCGTCAACTGGGCGTTTCGGTCTATCAGGTATTGCTGGCGCAGGAAACAATTCAGTATGGATTTAATACAACTTCCACGTTGAGCCACATCTCCGCTCTGTATTCAGTTCCGATAAAGAAATTGAAATCTCTGCTCTCACTCGATTCGAATGATATTTCTTTAAACCAGCGTTCCATTCAGTCGCTGGAGATTTCTCCCGTCAGCGTCAGAGCTGCCCTGATTGAATTCACTGAGACGCTGCCCCATACCGGCGGAAATATTGTTTTAGTCGGCATACTGGTGGTTTTTGCTTCTTTGCTAATTACCAGTCTGGTCATTATGCAGCTCAGGCACGTGAATTTTCTGACTCAGGAAAAAACAGCCAAAGCGGATATCAGAATCACCAAATCCGGCAAACTGCTTTCCGCCAAACCGAATATGACCAACAACGATATCGCAGCAGTTATTATTGCCCTGCACATGTTTCAATATCAGTTGGAAGAACGCCGCCGCCTGGCTCTGACCTTCCATCGCGAGAAGGCAAATTTCTGGCGTGCCGACGGACTTTACGCCATGCCCAACCGCAACTTCACCAAAAAGTAAGACAGCTAATCAGAGGATAGAATTATGAAAAACTACAAACTCACTATCAACGGTCAGAAATATGAAGCATCAATTTCAGAATTCAGTTCTGACCATGCCAAAATCCTGCTCAACGGCAACGAGTATTACGTCGAAATCGAAGATAATTCTGCGACGCAAATTCCCAAACTGGAACGTGCCGAAAAAGCTCTGCCAGTGGCGCCGCAATTCTCCAGTTCCTTTGATGTCAAGAGCGGCGCAGTCAAGGCTCCGCTGCCGGGTCTGATTTTCTCGATAGCTGTAAAAGAAGGTTCTGAAATCAAAAAAGGCGAACCAATTCTGATCTTGGAAGCGATGAAAATGCAGAGCGAAATAGCAGCTCCCGTCTCCGGAAAAATCACCAAGATTCACGTGAAAGAAAAAGCGCTGGTGCAGGAAGGTGAAATCCTCATCACCATCCAGAGCGACGAAATGTCTGAAGAAATGAAACCGGAAAAAGCTTTCAAAGGCAGACGTGCCAGTGATAAAATCGAAGCGGCTCAGGACAACATCATCCACGCTCCGCTGCCCGGAACCATTGTCGATGTCCCTGTCAGCGTGGGCGAAATCATTGAAGCCGGACAGACTGTTTTAATCCTGGAAGCAATGAAAATGGAATCCGAAATTCACAGTCCCGTCAGCGGCACCATCAAAACAATCCATGTCTCCAAAGGCGCATCAGTAAAAGAAAATGATGCCCTCATAGAACTGGAGGTTTAGCGATGCAGGAACTCGTCCAGTTTCTTCATACCACCGCTTTTTTCAATATGAATCTCGGCTATGCGCTGATGATTGTCATCGGGCTGATCTTTATCTGGCTGGGAATTTTTAAGGAATTTGAACCGCTCCTGCTGGTGCCAATCGGATTCGGAATTCTGGTGGGAAACATCCCCGGCGTCTTTCAACAGGGACAAGGTGTCTATAACCAGGGCTCGGTTTTGAACTATCTATACTTCGGCGTCAGCAAAGGAATTTATCCTCCGCTCATCTTTTTGGGCATTGGAGCAATGACAGATTTTTCCACCCTGATTGCGAATCCCAAACTCATACTTTTAGGAGCGGCTGCGCAGTTCGGAATCTTTGCCACTTTTGCGGGTTCACTCCTGCTCGGATTCAATATTCTGGAAGCTGCGTCCATTGGAATTATTGGTGGTGCGGATGGTCCCACTTCAATTTATCTTTCTTCCAAACTGGCTCCCCACCTGGTCGGACCGATTGCCATTGCGGCTTATTCCTACATGGCTCTGGTGCCTGTCATCCAACCGCCTATAATGAAACTTCTCACTACCAAAAAAGAAAAAGTGATACGGATGAAAACTCCGCGCCTGGTTTCCAAACGCGAGAGAATAATTTTCCCCATCATCGGACTAATCGTCACCACTTTTATTGCACCCGGCGGTATCACGCTTCTGGCGATGCTTTTCCTCGGCAACCTGCTCAAGGAAAGCACTGTCACAGATCGCCTGGCACAATCTGCGCGCACAGTTTTGATTGATGTGGTTACAATCCTGATCGGCATCACAGTAGGTGCCAGCACCAGCGCCAACATTTTTCTGACGCCCAAGTCAATCAAGATTTTCGTGCTTGGTGCTTTGTCATTTTGCGTAGCTACTGCCACCGGAATTTTATTCGCCAAGTTTATGAATCTGTTTCTTAAAGATAAAATCAATCCCCTCATCGGAAGTGCAGGTGTAAGCGCCGTGCCTGATTCCGCCAGGGTTTCGCAGGTGGTCGGACAACAATATGACAAGTCAAATTATCTGCTTATGCATGCGATGGCACCTAACGTGGCAGGAGTAATTGGTTCTGCAGTTGCCGCCGGCGTTTTACTCGGCATCCTCGGGAACTAAGAAGCAGAGCAGTCTCACAGCTTTTCACAAATAAATTATTTCTCTGCACTCGGAAATAAATCTGAGTGACAGAGATTTTTTTTTGCACAATAAAAAGAAATATCAGAGTCTGTTTTTCTGCATTAAATCAGGGGTTGAGGTCAATCGATAATTCTATTGCCTATAATATTTTACAGCTGTAACCACAATTTTTATTGACAGAAAAATAGAGTAGCATTCTATTGCAGTATAAATAAATAAGGATTTGGTCAATGAAGCTTCGATTATTATCAATAAAGCATTTTCAATACATCAGACTATTAAAGCAATAGGGGTAAAGGAGTTAATATGAATGTAAAGCCTAAAGTAAAACCAGCTGTAAAACCGAAGCCCAAAGCAAAACCTGCTGCTAAGCCAAAAGCCAAACCAGTGGTCAAGCCCAAAGCAAAACCTGTCGCCAAGCCAAAAGCTAAACCGGCAGTCAAGCCCAAAGCCAAACCAGCTGTCAAGCCAAAAGCTAAGCCGACTGTGAAACCAAAGGCTAAGCCGGTTGTAAAGCCGAAAGCTAAACCCGTTGCTAAGCCAAAAGCTAAACCTGCCGTAAAACCAAAGGCGAAACCAGTTGCCAAGCCCAAAGCTAAACCAACTGTAAAACCAAAGGCTAAGCCGGTAGCCAAGCCCAAAGCTAAACCAAAGGCAAAGCCGAAAGCAAAACCGGCTCCCAAAAAATAGTCATACAACCATCACCCCTTATGCGAAGCCCTCATTTATCAGAGGGCTTTTTTTTTCTCTTTCCTTTCCATCCTGCCTTTAGGTTAAACAGAATTCCAAAGCAGATTACTCACAACATAAAGCCGTTTTTCGGCTTTATCCAGTGAGTATCTCCTGTGCAATATGTATTTATCAAAAAGGGGCGGAGTATGTGGTTTTTATTTTTAAAATGCAATACGCAGATGAGCAGGAAATCATATTTATTAATCATTCATTCGGGACTCAGGTGTGTTGCTCCAGTTTATTTTCTTTACGAAAAAAAGCCGTGCTCTAATTTGTCACTAATTATGAGATATTGCCAAGATAAGGATGTAATTGATGATTGAAGTGCAAAACCTGAGCAAGACATTCTTGCAGAAAGACGGCAGTCAGTTGAATGCAGTGGACAATCTTTCCTTCAATGCGAAGGATGGCGAGATTGTCTGCCTGCTGGGTGTCAACGGTGCTGGAAAAACCACTACGATGAGAATCCTTTCCACGATTTTCAGACCCAGCTCCGGAACCGCTCTGATAAATGGTTACAGCATTCTGAAACAACCACAGAAAGTCAGAGAAAATCTAGGTTTTCTATCCGGTGACACGGGTCTTTATACACGGCTGTCAGGAAGAGAATTCATCAGCTATTTCGGTGATTTGTATGGCATGACCAGAGCGCAAATCAATCAGCACATAGATGAGATGGCGGAGCTGCTGGATATGAAATCTTTTCTGGATAAGAAGATTGATTTTCTCTCCTCCGGAATGCGTCAGAAAGTATCAATAGTGCGCTCCATTATTCACGACCCGCAGGTGATGATATTTGATGAGCCGACTTCCGGACTCGATATTCTCACTGCACGCAACATAGTAGCCTTTATCCGGGAATGCAAAAACAAAGGCAAATGCGTGCTCTTCAGCACTCACATTATGCGTGAAGCGGAAAGGCTGGCAGACAGGGTCGTGCTCATCCATCGTGGAAAACTGATGGCGGAAGGCACTCTGGAAGCACTCAGGCAAGATACTCAACAGACGGATCTGGATGATATTTTTGTGAGTTATGTGAACAGACAAAATGCGGAAACGGAGGTGATGAACAATGAATTTTAAACGCGCCATGACCGTTTACCGCAAAGAAATGATGGAAATGTTCCGCGATAAAAGAACCATCTTTTCCACCATTATCCTGCCCTTTATTTTATATCCTCTGTTGTTTGTCGGCGTCTCTTCACTGATGATGCGCCAGACTGCCAAGCTGGAGGAACAAGGCGCTGTGATTGCTTTTGCCGACAGTGTCAATAGCGTTGCCTCACAAATCATCACGAAGCAATTGAAGGAAATCGAGAATTTTGACCTGATCCCATTCAGCGAATCCACCCCTAAACTTTATGCAGAAAAAAATGTGCACGGCGTGGTCAGTGTCAGAGATTCACTGCAGAGCAGCGGTATTCCGGTTTATATCATCACTGTGCAGATGGACAAATCCACAGACAGAGGCAGACTGATTTTTGATAAAGTGAGCGGAGCGCTGCGCTCTGCAGAAACTGATTTACTCAAATTCAGACTGGCGGAATACGGTCTCAATACTGAAATCGTCAGTACTATCCAGGTGCAGCAAAGAGACACTTCCACGGCTCAGAAAAAACTGGGTTCGCTATTAGGTTCGATACTTCCCTACCTGTTAATTATGTTGCTGATAGCCGGGGCATCTGTTGTGGCAGGTGATTTGGTTGCCGGCGAAAAGGAACGCAAAACTCTGGAGCCGTTGCTGCTCTCGTCTGCTCAACGCAATGAAATCGTACTCGGCAAATATCTGACGGTGATTACATTTGCTCTCATCAACGTGGCGGTGAATCTGTTCAGTTTGTATTTCT
>JAWOHU010000196.1:0-5297 GCA_046485025.1 Cloacimonadaceae bacterium (SeqCode)
TGAATACCAGCCCCATCGCCCGCCTGCCCGGTGATACCCTGAGCGCCAGCTTCCTGGCCGCCGGGTTGCTGAACTGGGAGATCGACCTCTGGGGCCGCATCCGCCGCGGCACCGAGGCCGCCGGCGGCGACCTGGCGGCGCGCGAGGCCGCGCGCGACGGTGCGCAGGTCTCGCTGGTGGCCAGCGTGGCCGGGCTGCACTTCGACGTGGCCGCCTTGCGCGAGGTGCTGGCCCGCACTGAAGCCAGCGCCGCGCTGCAGGCCGATTCGCTGCGCCTGATGCGGCGGCGCAATGCGGCCGGCATCGTCTCCGCCGCCGAGGTGCGGCAGTCCGAGGCGCAGTTGGCGGGTACACAGGCGCGGCTGCCCGAACTGCAGCGCCAGATCGTTGCCGCCGAAAACGCGCTGGCCTTGCTGCTGGCGCGCCACTTATGATTTTGAGAGCATCTACGCTTTGGATATTGAGCTTCTGAATAAACAAATGACCCAACTGCTCAAAGGTGAATCGGTCGAACTGCCAAAATTCAATTTTACCCGCGGCAAAAGCCAGAGAGTCCATCCCCCGGTCAAGCTGCATAAGGATACCATTATCGTGATGGAAGGTATTCATGGGCTGAATGATGTTTTAACTGCTGATATTCCTGACCCAAACAAAGTGAAAATCTATGTAAGCGCTCTAAATCAGCTCAATATAGACCATCATAACAGAGTCCCGACCACTGACTGCAGGCTGATTCGACGCATGGTACGAGACAACAGATATCGGGGTTATTCTGCTGAAGAAACTCTCTTGCGTTGGATTGATGTACGTGAAGGCGAGGAAAAGAATATCTTTCCGTTCCAGGAAAATGCTGATTTTATGTTTAACAGCAGCCTGACCTATGAGCTGGGAGTATTCAAAAAATACGCCTGGAAAATGCTGCAGAAGATTGCTCCCAAATCACCTGTCTATACTGAAACGCAGCGCCTGCTGACTCTGCTTTACTATATCAAGGATATCCCCGAGACTTTGGTGCCCTACAATTCCATCATCAGGGAATTCACTAATGGCAGCATTTTTCAGTACTAATATGAATTGACCAGTCTATCTTTCCAATTTCGAGGATGCTCCCCGCATCTGTCATAACCTATTTATTAGCAACATGTTAAGAGTAGATAAATGCTTCCATGCGTTTTAACTGCCTTAAATATGACATAAATGTAGGTTATCAAGCAAGTGCCATGTAGGGGAGGGTTATATTTTAAGGTGCTCAAATCCGTATTTGATTATGGCAGAATAAGCTGTATCATATTGAAAGTCAAAATGTTCGAGGGAGTGGGAGTCAGAGCCAATGGCGATAAGCTTTCCGCCCAGTTGCTGGTAGAGTTCAAGATATTCATGTTCCGGAATAAGTGAGTTGTAAGGTTTGCGCAGGCAGGCAAGATTCAATTCCAGAGCAATTTCTTGGTCAATAATTGTCTTGAAAATGTCTGTGATAATAGGCAGGCAGTGCTTTTCATCAGGGAGAGATGTGTAATATCTTTTGTAGACTCCAAGGTGGGCAAGAACATCAATACCGCAGGTCTCGACAAGTCTTAAATTATTCTTATAGTATTGTCTGATTTCGTCTTTAGACAGAGGTTTTTTGAGAGGAATGGCAACGTTGATGTGGTCACCCGTAAAATGCACTGAGCCCAGGACAAGTTCAAACTGCATCTGCTGCAGAAGGGGGTCAGCAAAGTCTTTAACATCCTGAAAATCGCCGACTTCGATACCCCAGATGACTTTGATTCCTGAATGCTGCTTACGCAGATAATCAACCTGATTCCTGTATTTTATTAACGAAGGTATTCCAAAGACTGCAAGTTCCTGAGGCAGCAAATCCAGGTGCTCAGTGACGGCAATTTCGTCATAACCCAGGCTGATGGCAAGAGGGATGAGCTCAGATAGTTTCATCTGGCTGTCGGCGCTGAAATCGGTGTGGAGGTGGTAGTCTTTTTTCATATTATTAAATTAAGATTCCTGCTTTCGCAGGAATGACAACAGCGATACTGTGCCGCTTTGGAAAGCTACACTACTTAAAGATTCCTGCTTTCGCAGGAATGACAATTTATAAACAATAAAACCAATCATTTCTGCAATTCTCTCAGGGCTGTTAAAGCTGCACCCAGCGCGCCTGTAAGCTCAGGTTCGGGCGGAATGATTATCTCAGTATTCAGGGCTTGTGAGAAGATATTTTTCAGGTCATGGTTGAGAGCGACTCCACCGGTAAAGACTATGGGCGGCTGCCAGGCAAGCTGATTGAGTTGAGAGACGATTCTGTCCGAGATGGAAAGATGCACAGAGCGGGCGATGTCTGCAGCAGAAACGCCTTGAGCAATCAAACCGATGATTTCGGACTCGGCAAAAACCACGCAGGTGGAGCTCAGATGAAAGTCCTGAGTGGATTCGGCAGCAGTTTTGTCCAAGTTGTCACAGGTGATACCAAGTTTCATTGCCACCATTTCCAGAAAGCGTCCTGTTCCGGCAGCGCATTTATCATTCATAACAAAGTCTCTGATGTGGTTATGCTCATCCAGGCTGATGATTTTAGAGTCCTGCCCGCCAATGTCTATGATGGTTCTCACATCCGGCTGATAAAACTGCACGCCAAGGGTGTGGCAGGTGATTTCAGATACAACTTTGTCGGCTTTCATCAGATTGCGCCCATAGCCGGTTATGCAAGTATACAAAACATTTTCAGCAGGACATTGAAGAGACGCTAACCCTTTATTGTAAATGGTTTGGACTGTTTGCACAGGATTTATGCCGCTGTCGGCAAAACTGCTGAAGGCAATCTGTCCTGTCTCCATATCCAGAAAGACCAGTTTGGTATTGCGGGAGCCGATATCGATGCCAAGGACAAAACTCATAATCAGCTTTCCAGATATGTATAGATGTTTTCAGGTTGCATGTATGATTCCGCAAGGTGCTTAAGAATGTCTCTGTTGACTGCATTGAGCCGGTTTTCGCGATTCAGGAAATAGTTATAATCATAGCCCAGGGCATAGAGAATAGAGATGGCGGATGCCTGCCAGCTAAGGCTTTCCAGGTCAAAACGCTGCATCCCTTTCAGATAGTTTTTAGCGCTATAGAGTTCTTCTTGGTTAACTCCATTGGTTCGGAGATCAGAAAAAATCTCCAATATTAATTTTCGGACAGCTTTGTAATCAGCTTTGTCACAAATAGCAAAGGCAGTCCAGAAACCCAGATCGCGAACGGAAGTAAAGTCAAAACCTGACTGATAAGCATAGCCATATTTCTCGCGTAGAATATAGAAAAAGCGGGAAGCCAGCTCACCTCCAAGAATCTGTGACAGGACGTGGAACGCAGTATTTGATTCGAAATCAGTTGAAGGACATCCCAGTCCGCCCCAAATCAGGTTGGATTGGTCAGAGTACGTTTTTCTGACTTTTATATGAGCAGGTGAGTGATTTACACGTGGCATATGCTCCGGAACAGGTTTATGTTTAAGTTTGGAAGTCAGATATTTATTGCAGATATCAGCAGTTTTGTGAAAATCGATGTCGCCGGTGACACAGATATTAAAGTTGGAAAGAGAGTAATAGTTATCAAACCACTCCTGCAGATAGCTGAGACGAATCTGGCTGATGGCTGCGATATTGCCAAAAGGCTTGTTTAGGTTGGTGTTTTTTCCAATGAACAAATTCACCCATCCGTTATAGGCAAAGCTGAAAGGAGATTGTTTCTCGCGCCGGTTAATGTCGATAATGGCATTTCTGATGATGTTAAAATAGTCTGATGGAAACAGAGGGAACTGAATAATTTCAGCGGTCAGAGCAAGCATTTTCTCAAAGCTGAAGGGAAAGCATTTGCCCTTGATGGTGGTAGTCTCCAGAGAGTGACTGATTTTAATATTAAACCCATGCACCAGACATTCTTTCTGAATTTCGTCAAAGTTTCTGGTTTGAGTTCCAAACAACATCAGATTTGAGGTCAAATAGTTGAATCCGGTCTGATTTTCATTTTCGCAGAGCTGAGAGAGGGCAGAGGTCAGCGCCAGACCGATGGTGGGTTTATTGCAAACTTTTCTCATCAGCAAATGCATTCCGTTATCCAGAGTGACTTCCGCAAAATCATTAGCAGATTGCATTTGTTTTTTGCTTTCTACAACACTGTTAATCTGATCAGACACATCACTTGTAATTTTAGTAGAGATGGCAGGCAATGAAAGGTTTCCCAAATCTTGCATAAATAGTTTCCTGATATTGTTTTGAAGCTTAATTGGCAGAAGGTTTTTGCCCTGATGGCATACTGCCAGATAATTCATTTGCCAGTATTTATTAAGGCATTGGATGAAGTCATTAGCTGTAACCTTAGTAACTTTATCCGGGAAATTGTACAATTCTTTGTAGGAGCCAAGCAGTTCTTCGCTGGCCAGACTGCCTGCTACAGATTCTATGTATTCAAAGTCATAGAGCCAGGCATAGTTAAGTTCATTTTTGACCAGTTCAATCTCTGCAGAGGTGAAGAAGTCCTGTCTGACCTTCAACCACTCATCATAAAAGGCATAGATGATGTCAGGAATAAACTCAGCTTTCCGCGGAAGAACCTGAATTATGGTGATGCCGTTATAGATTCCGCTGATAGAGTGCAACTGGATGGACAAAGCGGTCTTAGCTTTTTCGACCAGCCTTTTGTGCAGCTTGCTTTGCTTGCCTGAGGCAAATGCTTTGGAGATTATGAGCTGAGCAGTGCTAAGTGTATCATTTTCAGCAAGTTCTGGCAGGACAAAGGCAAGAAAGTCTCCATTGCTTTTAAAGGATTTATTAAGATACCGAAAGCCATTTTGCTCAGGTGGAGAAGTCTTAACTTTTTTCTGTTTTACAATATTGTTTTGCTTCCAATCTGAGAAATATTTCTCAACATACTTAATAAGTGTATCCTGTTTGAAGCTGCCGGAGGCAACCAGGAAGCAGTTTTCAGGTCTGTACTGCTGCTGATAGAAATTCTGTAGTTTAGTCAGGCTGGCTGACTGCACAGATTTGAGTGTGCCAAGCACTGGATTTTTCAAAGGATTGTCCAGAAAATAAGAACCCTGAATCCAGTCTATGAAAACAGATTCCGGCTCGTTGGCATATTGCTTGATTTCTTCTATGATGATATCTTTTTCCATTTCAATATCAAACTCATCAAAAGCAGCATTGAAGGCTAATTCAGACATAATCTGCAGACCCTCATGCAATTCTTCGGCTGGAAGCATGACATAATAGCAAGTGGTATCAAACTCAGTATAAGCATTGATGACACCTCCTAAT
>JAWOHU010000231.1:0-4605 GCA_046485025.1 Cloacimonadaceae bacterium (SeqCode)
CGAGGCAATTTGAACTCCGGGAAGTGTCTTGGCCGGGATTGCCAATCCCGCCCTCCAACAGATTAACAATCTGTGTTACGACATGTTATGCATAATTCGTAATTTTATCAGCACCCTTCGACTAAGCTCAGGGTGACACACATTCGTAATTCGTAATTCCGCATTTATGCGGGTGTCTCAGAATAATACATCTGTGTGCATTTTTGCACACCTGCCTGAAGGCAGAATTACACCATATTCGTAACCCGTAACCGAGACTACTTTTTCCCTTTCAGTTGTTTGAGCGGGATATTGAGTTCTTCGGTGCCGGGCACGACAAACATACCGTCTTCAATGATGTGTGCGGTGGCGCCATCTTTCCTGATGGCAGTGATGGATTTGAGCATTTCATAAGGCAGGGTGATGTCAGTGTGCACCTGCGTGTAGGCATTCATCGGGTCAGTTTTACGCAGGGCGGTTTTTTCGTTTTCCACCGCGATGATTTTCTTGCTGTCATAGAAATTGAAGTGGTCCACGTCCTCTTCTCTGGTGTAGCAGGTGTCCCCCACTGCAAAATGCGGCCCCATCTTCTCGATGATGAGAATGGGCAGCAGGCTCAAAATGTCATACTTGCGCGCCATCTGATAAGCTTTGGTGTTGGTGCCGATGGCAAATTCGCCGATGGGCAGTGTCTTGTGCGGCATCAGCAGATTTTCCTCAATGAACTTTTTACTGGCGGCTTTGTTTTTGAAATTGGTGCAGGAATAGTCACTTATGTAGCCGTCCTTGAAAGTGATTTTCAGATTATGAAAACGCAGGTTGCGCAGATAGATATCCTTCACGTGCAGAGTGCCGTTGGTGCCCTTCAACAGAGGAGAAGTAAAGACTTCCCCGACCGGGATGTTCACATCGGCTACGCAGTTCTCGAAATTGGTCTCTTTTTTAGGATTTTTCAAGGTGTGCAATTTGACCTTGATGTCCGTCTGATTGGTGCCTTTGCCTTTGACGTGGACGTATTCCGCCTTGTCCAGTACGTCGATGATGTTCTGCTGAATGGCGGCGTAGTGCAGGCTGTCCAGCATGTTGACCTTGACTGTGTCGGCAAAAATCTGTCTGAATTTGCTGCCGATTTCAGGAGAAGGGAACGCTATGATGCAGAAGCTGCTTTCCTCACGTTTGTAGTGCTGATAGAACATCTGGGAGGTCTTTCCGGAAGTCAGTTGCAGAATCTTTCTCTGTTCATCGCTGAGTTTGAAGGCGGCAGGATTGTCTTGGGGCGTGAAAGGCACTTCGCCAAAAAGCTCAATGTAAACGGGACCGGCATGCTGTTTGAAAACGCCAGACATGGTTTCCACAGCTTTCTTGTGAGCAGGCAGCATTTTGTCCACATAAGCCTGGTCATAGAAAACAGACATACTGAAACGATGGTCATAATCATATTGCTTGTTGTAACTCTGGGTCTGAGGCTGCTGCACGACTGCATCCAGGCCAAGCTTTTTCAGGTCTTTGATGACCAGCCGTCCCAGACGCTCCATCCCGGCAGGAATAATCAGCATAGCACACTTCTTTATTTTGTAAGAGCGGTTGCCGCGCACAAAGCCGTCCACGTATGATTTGACGATGTATCTGGAGAGCAACTGCAAATCTTTGGCAGGATACTTCGCCATGAATCTTGCCATGTCCAGAACGTGTTTGGAGATGTAAACACCATAGCGGTAGAGATATGTGAGGTCATCCAGGTCGGCTTTCAGGATGATATTTTTAAAGTAGTCCTGCTGAGGTGAATAGCGCCAATACATACTAAACAGATGACGCAGACTCATGTCCTGCAGCATATACTTTCTGACAGCTTTATCAAATTTGGGCAGGTTCTGTTTGGTCTTGCTGTAGCCTTCACCCAGCTTGACGAGGTCAAGAAACAACTGATTCAATTGCGCCAGAGTAGAATATCTCTGCATGATGATTAACATCAGATAATCTCTGAATCTGGAGTAAGCCAGACACAGCACCTGTCCCAGCTCAGCTCCAAAACGCTGTTTGGCATAAGCAGGATTTCCGAAGCTCTGTTTATAGGACAAGTCAGGATTCAGGTCTGCATAATAGGCTTTCTGCATATTCTGCAGTTTTGCTATAGAGAATTTTGCTTTAGCATTAACTTTGCTACTGTAGAAAGGCGCAAATTCTTCTGCTTTCAAAATGATGGTCTGCAGAGCAGTGAAATAGCTTTTAAGTTCGGGACTTTTGGTCTGAAGCTGAAGCTTCTGGATTTGTCTGAATGACTTCAACCAGTCTGCCTTTCCAGCCAGAGACCAGTTCTGCAGTGCTTTTTTAAGATCCGGCATAACTTCTCCCTTTGTAGTTAATATCTATATTCCTAAAGACTGAAACCGAATTGTCTGTCAACAACAAAAATGAATGTTTACAGATAAAAAAAGGCTGCTGGAAATCAGCAGCCTTATAAGGTGTATTGTTAGCAGGATGATTATTTAATCATCACAACTTTTCTGGTGGAGATGGAGTCACCGGTCTTGAGAACCAGGTAGTAAACTCCTGTGGGGCACATCTTGCCATTGTCATTGAAGCCGTTCCAACTGATGGGATAGGTGCCGGCGTTTTTGGCTCCGGCTGTCAGAGTGCGGACCTTTTCGCCTTTGATATTGTAAATAGCGACCAGGACATTCTCAGCTTTGTTGAGCTGGAAGGTGCCTGTTAAATAGGTTCCGCCAGGGTTGAACGGATTGGGGAAAACTGCGCTCAGGTTGGTATTTACAGGAACAACAGTTGAGCCGGTTCCGTCGCTAATGGTCACGCTGATGGGTCCGAAGAAGTCGGAAACGCCATTCAGGTTCTTGACTTCCAGCCAGTAATACCAAGTGCCGGGAGTTGCTTCCTGGTCGATAAATTCATAATCGGCTCCCGTTGAGGTATTGGCGGCAGAGATGGTGCGCGGATTGACTCTGTAGGCAAAAGACATATCATTGTCTTCATTTCTGAACACATTGAAACCATCGACATCAGTTTCAGACTGAGTGGTCCAATGCAGTTCCACAAAGTATTGCTGGTCAACCACTGCAGTGAAGGAAGAAAGCTCAACCGGAACAGTGGGATCCAGTGTAGTGGCATTGTTCTCAGCGCCGGGATACAGATAGCGTGCTAACACGCCGTCACAATTAAATTCAAATACGACAACCCAATAGTTGGTCACAGGCAGCAGATTGGTAACTGTCACGGAATTGCCGGTGCCTCTGTAGATGCAGTAATAGCCACTTGTGCCAAGCTGCGTGCCGGGCATAGACCAATCAGTGCTGGGGTCATAAACTGTTCCGTCAATCGGGTCAGCCGGAACGCCGGGACCTTCATGCAGGAAAGCTACGCAGTAGTCACCATTGCCTCTGGTCCACTGGATGCCCAAAGAATAGAAGCCAATGGTGGGGAAAGTTACATTAGTGGCTTGGATGGTCGGAGGCAAGCACTCATCGCCCATAATGATGGAAACATTATCCAGATAGAAGATTTTAGCTGGTGGCGGTGTGCTTTGCGGAATCCATCTGATGTAGATGTCGTTGTAGCCGTTCAGGTCAATGGTCATAGGCGATCTGGAAGGAGCATCATCCCAGCCGTTGGCAGCCCAGATGGGGTATTGGTTGGCAGCCAGAGGCGGCACAAATGAAGTTAAGGGAAAGTCCATCCAGGGACCGGTCGTGCTATAGGCATACTGAATGTAATATCTGTAGTTACCGGTGCCTTTTTTGTGATAATAAACCAAAGTGTCAGGATTTTCCAGCAGAGGAGTGATCAGCTCATCTGCGCTGGCATCGAATTCTACGCAATAGGGGGGACTGTATGGCAGGGTCACAGTTTCATTGACCCTGGTGGTGCCATTGTTGATCCAACCCGTGGGCGGGAAGTATAGCCCGTCGAAATTCTCAGTGAATACCTGAGCGAAACTTAAAGATGCAAATAAAACGAATAATACCAAAAGAATAAATCCCTTATTCTTCATGATTTCCTCCTGGTTTTCTTTTATTGTGAAAGATCCAAATAAATCTTTTTTCCTCTACTATTTAACTATGCGGTTAGTATATTTGACAGCAGGATAACCTGTCAAGCTTTTTTTTCAACTAATTTCACTTTTTTTCGAAATTGTTTTTATTACTTCAGCATAATCAGCTTCTGAGTGGTCTTATAGCTGCCTGCTGTCATCCTGACCAGATACACTCCTGTAGTGACGGCTGTGCCGCTGTCGGAACGCCCGTCCCACCTGACTCTGTAGGTGCCGGCATTTTTATATTCTGAAGTCAATCTGCGCACTACCTGACCCCGGGTGTTCATAATGACCAGTTCCACATTGGAAGCCTTTGCCAGGCCGTAGGATATGGTGGCAGCAGGATTAAAGGGGTTGGGATAGATGCTCTGCAGGCTTGTCACCAGAGGTATGGCAGGCATATCAGGTGTCAAATTGTTCAGATGCACGCTGACCGGACCGTGGAATTCATATTCGCCGCTGAGGTCAATGTGCTGCAGCCAGTAGTAATATGTGTATCCGGGCATCGCTTCGCTATCGATAAAGACATAGCTGGCTTCCTGCGAGGTATTGGTTGCCTGGATAAAAGCATTGATTCTATC
>JAWOHU010000167.1:0-11437 GCA_046485025.1 Cloacimonadaceae bacterium (SeqCode)
GTTTGAAGCCATCATGGCACTGGTAACTCTGGCATCAACCGCAGATTTAGCATAAAAAAAACTAAGGAGAAATAAGATGAAAAGACTTCTGACCTTCCTTTTACTCATCAGCCTGCTCAGCATCCTGAGCGCAGTTCCGCGTGATATGGTGGTCGTGGAAATCGGGACGGGGACTTGGTGTCCGTATTGTCCCGGCGCTGCCATGGGAGCGGATGACCTGGTATTAAATCATCATCGGGCAGCCATCATTGAAAACCATAATGGCGACCCTTACACCAACGACGCCAGCAATGCCCGCAATTCTTACTACGCAATAACGGGCTATCCGACCGCCTTTTTCGACGGGTTAAATCCTACCGTCGGAGGCAGCAACACCCAGAGCATGTACAGCGGCTACAGGACCAAGGTCAACAGCAGACTGGCAGTGGCATCCAACTATACCATCTCAGCTACGGGCAGCCAGAACGGACTGGTCTATAGTGTGGCAGTTACGGTCACCAGACTGGAACCTGATAACAACACCAATGTCAAGCTGCACGGGGTTCTGACCGAATCCGGCATTCAGCAGAACTGGCAGGGACAGACGCATCTGGAATTTGTGCAGCGTTTGATGGCTCCCTCCTACACCGGGACCGATATTGATTTTTCCACCAATGCAACTCAGACTATTAATCTTACCTTCAATGCGAATGCCGCCTGGAATGCTCAGCATTTTGAATGGGTGTTTTTCCTGCAGAATAATAGCACCAAAGAAATCCTGCAGGGCTGCAAATACAATATCCAGGCACTGGAAAATGCTTATCCGGTCAGTCTGCAGAGCATCGACTTCGACACAATTTCATTGGAAGACGTTGCCATGCAGTCATTTACCATCAATAACTGGTGGACCCAGGATATGAACATCGACATCAGCTTTGACAGTATGGACTTTGTGTTGTTTCCTCGCAACCGGGATGCATATCTGATTCCGTTTATGGAAGATATGGGCTTTGAGATAATGTTTCTGCCCAGCCAGGCAGGAACCGTCAGCGCCAATATGATTATCACGACTGATAATGCGGCTTATCCGACTTTGACAATTCCCATCACTGCGACAGTCACCAGCACCGCCAATGAAGATGAAGTCGTGCTTCCAAACGCGGGACAAATCATCAGCATTGCTCCCAATCCGTTCAGAACAGAAGCAAACTTCAGTTACAGACTCAAATCAACAGACACGGCTGAACTGAACATCTACAACGTCAAGGGTGCCAGGGTCTTTTCCACAGCCTTGCAAGCTCAGTCCGGCAGAGACGGAAACTATAGCTGGAACGGCATCAGCAATGACGGAAAGGTGTGCCCGGCAGGATTGTATTTCGGAGTGCTCAGCATCAACGGAAAAAACGTTTCCAACCGCAAACTAGTGAAACTCAACTAAAATTATCATTATTCAATCAGATAGAGGACTGTCCGAGGGGCAGTCCTTTTTTGCTGTGTGGAGGCAGGTCATATACTCCTAAAAAAGTGGGAATTTAATCAGGTTTTTTCCTTGACGATAAAGGCAGGTTCTAAAGTTATGCCAACAATATTGTAATTTGGTGAAATGGAATGACGTTAAGAGAGATTTTGAGCTTGCTGGAAGCGGAAGCGCTGACTTCCGAGGTAGATCTGGAGATAGAAGTGCCCTGTGCCTTCGCTTCGGACCTTATCAGCGATATATTGATGTGTACAAAGGAGCCAACCCTCCTTTTAACAGGACTGACCAATACACAGGTAATCCGTTTGTCAGATATGATCGACCTTCTGGGCATCGTATTCGTCAGAGGTAAAGTTCCGCCCAAGGAGCTGATAGAAATGGCAGAAGAGCGCGGACTGGTATTGTTCTGCACCAAACTGACCATGTACCGTTCCAGCGGAGTTCTCTACAATTCGGGCTTGAGGAGTTGTAAGATCTGATATGGCGGAGTACTGGAATATAGAACCTAAGTTCGAGACCGCAGCCAGAGCTTTTTTGGCCAGTAAGCCGGAAGCGGAAGTGACGCTGGAATCCAACATTGAGGTGAAAGACTTTGTCAACGCAGGAAAAGGCAGCGCCGAAATCAAAAACGTTCTGAAAAGACTGGGCGTTGACCCTGTCATTCTCAGACGCATAGCTGTCGCTTCCTATGAAGCTGAAATCAACGTCGCCGCACATTCCAACGGCGGCAAAATGTATAGCTACGTCTATGACGACCTGGTCTATCTTCGCTTTGAAGATATCGGACCCGGGATTTCCGACATAGCGCAGGCAATGGTACCCGGCTGGTCAACAGCGGATGACCTGGTCAGGGAAATGGGTTTCGGAGCAGGTTTGGGCCTGCCCAATATCCAGAAAAATTCTGATTTACTGCATATTACTTCAGAGTTTGGTGAAACTACAACCTTAGAAATAATAATATACTACGCTTAAGATAAAGAGATGACTGTTCCCGAGAAAGAATATTATCACGCAATACAAATCATTACGGACAACTGCACCGGCTGCACTGCCTGTGTGAGAGTGTGTCCAACTGAGGCTATCAGAGTCCGGAATGGAAAAGCTCAGATTGATAAAAACCGCTGTGTGGACTGCGGCAACTGCGTCACCATCTGTCCATTCCACGCCATTCTGCCGAAAAGTGACCCGCTGGATATCTTACAAAATTTCAAATATAAAGTGGCTGTGCTGTCTTCCTCCTTCGCAGGACAATTCACAGAAGATATTCCTTATGGGACTGCCAAACAGGCTTTGCTGGAACTGGGTTTTGACGAGGTGGCAGAAGAAGCGATGGCGACAGAATTCATGATAGGACTCATCCGTGACTACATCCGCCAGCACAAAGACATTAGACCAATCCTTTCCAGCAACTGCCCTGCCGTTGTGCGTCTGATCCAGGTTAAGTATCCTTCGCTATTGCCTAATGTGATGCACCAGGAAGCGCCGATGAGTATTCTGACCCGCTACCTGAGAGAAAAGATTCAGGAAGAGCAGGGACTTCCGGACACTGACATCGGGATTTTCCTGATAGTGCCATGCGTCGCCCATGTCACTGCCGTACATCAGCCGGAAGGTGCTTATAAACACTTGCAGGACGGAGCTTTCTCGATGGGCATGATTTACGGAAAAATTCGTGAACGGCTCAGAAAGATGAATGGCGAAGCGCAGCAGATGGAAACTTATGAAAAGGGACTGACTTGGGCGCTGTCCGGCGTGGAAGCTGAAATGGTGGATTGTGAGGACATCCGGGCGCTGTCTGTCAACGGCACGGATAACGTTATCGAAATTCTGTCCAAAGTGGAAGACCATTATCTGGACCAATATGATTACATCGTGCTCAGAAGCTGTACCAATGGCTGTGTGGGCGGTTGCCTGAATGTGGAAAATCCTTTTGTGGCAACATCACGCATCAAGAAAATGATCAAGAATGCCACCCAGAAAGACATTGACATGAGGGAATTCAAGGAACTTTATAAAGAAGGCGAATTTGCAGTGGCACCTCTGGAGCCCCGCTCCATAATGGAGCTGGACAAAGATATCAAGCAGGCAATCCAGAAAATGAAGAAACTGAATGAAATCCTGGTGATGCTTCCGGGTCTAAACTGCTGCGCCTGCGGCTCACCTTCCTGCTATGCCCTGGCAGAAGACATCGTCTGTGACAAAGCTTCCATCGACGATTGTGTGGTTCTGCTCAAACGCCATCAGAAAGAGGAGGACTAGTAGATTATGGATATCGTTTTGAAAGACTATCTGGCAGAGGTTCAGGCTGAAATCCTGACACCCGATATAGATATTTCACAAGTCACTGTCACCAACGGCTACGTTTCAGATATGCTGAGTGACGTGATGGGCACAGCCAAGGAAGGACAGGTCTGGATCACCATCATGCGCCATATGAATACTGTAGCTGTGGCGTCCATGACCAACATCCCCTGCGTTCTTTTTGCCAAAGGACTGAAACCTGATGCAGCAGTAATCAGCCGCGCCATTCAGGAAGAAGTTTGCCTGGCAGTCAGTGACAAACAGGTATTTGACCTTGCCGGCATCCTTTATCAGATGCTGGGAAAATAGATTTTTGAAGGTTGCTGGCAAACCCGCAATCGTCAGTACTTTACAGATGTAAAGATGCGTTATTATAAGGCTGATTTGCACATACATTCAGTGCTTTCGCCCTGCGGTGGACTGGAAATGTCACCCCGGGCAATGCTGCAGCGCGTCAAAGAACTCAATATAGAGTGGATTGCCATTACAGACCATAACTCGCTGGCAAACTGCCCGGCTTATGCTAAAGTGGCAGCGAAAAACGGTATCGCCTTTACCTACGGAGTGGAAATTCAGACATCGGAAGAAATTCATCTGCTGGCTTATTTTGACGATACGAAAAAAGCGATGGAGTTCGACAGAGCGATGTATGACGCCCTGCCGTCCATTCCTAGCGACGCAGAATTTTTTGGCGACCAGGTGGTAATTGACGCGGAAGAAAACATCATCCGGATTGAGAAAAGAGCGCTGAGCAACTCAGTAATCTGGAGTCTGGAAGAAGCCGTGCAGACAGCCAAGTCGTATGGTGGTTTCTGTATTCCGGCGCATGTAGATGCAGCAGCAAACAGCATTCTGGGGCAACTGGGTTTTCTGCCGCTGGATCTGGATTTTCCGGTCCTGGGAATTACTTCAAACCTGATTCTGGAAGAGTTTCTGAAGCATCATCCGGAGCTGAGAGAGCACACTTTTTTAAGGACTTCTGACGCACATTACCTAAGTGATTTGGGCTGCGGAAGTTCGAGAATTTTCATGCATGAGCCATGTAGGAAGGAACTGGAGATGGCAGCCCGGAATTTAAATGATAGAAAAATAATAATATAAAAAAATAAAGTCATCAAGGAGGAAACGATGGCGCAAGACACAGCAATGAACAATGCACTATACGAAAGCTTGCGTGCCGTTATTCAGGAAAAAAAAGACCTTCAGAATCCGCTGATCGAGATTCTGCGTCAGGCTCAGGAAATCTTTGGCTACCTGCCAATGGAAGTGCAGGAATTTATCGCCCAGGAAATGAATCTGCCGGTCAGTAAAATCTATGGCGTGGTAACTTTTTACAATTTCTTCTCTATGAAACCGCGCGGAAAACACATAGTAAACGTATGTCTGGGAACCGCTTGCTACGTGAAAGGAGCCAGCCGGATTGTCAGCCTTCTGGAAGAGATTTTGGGCATCAAACTGGGTGAGACAACCGCGGACAAGCTTTTTACTTTAAGCGCAGTCCGCTGCGTGGGAGCCTGCTCTCTGGCACCGGTCATCGTAATCGGGGAAGACACATTCGGCAGACTGGAAACCAAGAAACAGGTCTCTGACATCATCGACAGATACAAAACAGAAAAGTAACGGAATATAATATGCAAGATTTATCACTGCATCTGCTCGACATCATAGAAAATTCAGTGCGCGCCAGAGCCCGGTCTATCCGCATCAGAATCATCAGCGATTCACAGCAGAATGTATTGCGCTTCATCGTGGAAGACGACGGCTGCGGAATGGACAGCGAAACCCTGGAAATGGCTCAGGATCCATTTTACACATCCAAAGAGGAACGGACCAAGAAAGTCGGGCTGGGCATTCCACTATTCAAACAAAATGCCGAATTCTGCAACGGCAGCTTTACCATAAGCAGTGAACCGTGTCTGGGCACAGTATTGAAGGCTGATTTTGAGAGAGACAATATAGACAGACTGCCCCTGGGAAATCTGAAAGATACTCTGCTGGGCGCGATTGTCGGTCATCAGGATATTGATTTTTATATCAATCTGATTTGCCGGGATAAAGGTAAGGAGCAATCCTTCCACTTTGATACAGAAGCCATCAAAGAGGAACTGGGAGATATCCCTCTCACCTATCCCGACGTAATAGAATACATCGAACAAAGTTTAATTGAAGGAATACAAAATACAAATATGGAGGATGTCTAAATGAAGACACTGGCAGACCTTAAGAAAATCCGTGAGAAAGCTCAGGAAGAAATGAAGCTGCGCGGCAGCAACGTAAGAGTGAAAGTCGTTGTTGGTATGGGAACATCCGGCATCGCGATGGGAGCAAGAGAAGTCATGAAGACTTTTTTGGAAGAAATCTCCCAGCGCAATTTAACTGACGTCCTGGTCACCCAGACAGGTGAAAAGGGCTTGTCTTCAATGGAGCCCGTCGTGGACGTGGTGGAAGAAGGCAAAGACAAAGTCACTTATGGCAATATGACCCCTGAAAAAGTCAAGAAAGTGGTCGTAGAACACATTGTGAACGGCAGGATTGTCTCTGATTTTGTGGTTACTACCGGTAACTGATAAGGAGGAAATCCCATGTCGATGAAAAGAATTGACCTGCTCATCTGCTGCGGGTCAGGCTGCGTGTCAGCAGGCGCGCTGAGAATAAAGGAAAAATTCCAGGCAATCCTGAAAGACAAAGGTCTGCTCAATGAAATCAACATCATTGAGACAGGCTGCATGGGACCTTGCGATCTGGGACCTGTGATGATAGTCTATCCGGAAGGAATCTTCTATCAAAAAGTAACTGTCGATGATGTCGAAGAACTGGTGGAAGAGCATTTCATCAAGGGCAGACCACTCAAGCGTCTGATGCCACAGGATAAGCAGGAACAGGTTGTTTCTACTGCAAAAGATATACCCTTCTATCAGAAACAGGTAAAAGTCGCTCTGGCAAACTGCGGCTACATAGATCCGGAAAGCCTTGACGAATACATCGCTCAGGGCGGATACGAAGCGCTGGGAACCCTGCTGACAGAAAAAACACCTGCCGATGTCATCGAAACCGTCAGTCAATCAGGACTGCGCGGTAGAGGCGGTGGAGGCTTCCCAACTGCTACGAAATGGAAATTGGCTGCCGGCAATAAAGACAGTCAGAAATATATAATCTGTAATGGTGACGAGGGTGACCCCGGAGCCTTTATGGACAGATCATTGCTGGAAGGCGACCCGCATCGCGTTCTGGAAGGCATGATGATTGCCGCTTATGCGATTGGAGCTTCCAAAGGATTCTTCTATATCAGAGCGGAATATCCTCTCGCCATCAAGAGAATCAAGGGTGCCATCGAACAGGCAAGAGAAGCAGGACTGCTGGGCAAAAACATCTTCGGAAGCAAATTTGATTTTGAGGCTGAAGTCCGCACCGGAGCTGGAGCTTTTGTCTGCGGCGAGGAAACAGCTCTCATTCATTCTATCGAAGGCGAACGCGGACATCCTTCTGCCAAACCGCCTTATCCTTCTGACAAAGGACTCTGGGGCAAACCCACCTGCGTGAATAACGTGGAGACTTTTGCCAATTTGCCGACCATTTTCCTGAAAGGTGCTGACTGGTTTGCTTCCTTGGGAACCAAGACCAGTAAAGGCACCAAGGTCTTTGCTCTGACCGGAGATGTGAAAAACACCGGTTTGGTCGAAGTTCCGATGGGAATCACTCTGCGCGAGATGATCTTTGAAGTGGGCGGCGGCATTGTCGGAGACAGGAATTTCAAAGCCGTCCAATTGGGCGGTCCCTCAGGCGGATGTCTGACTACAGAACATCTGGATGTGCCGGTAGATTACGAATCCCTGAAAGAGAAAGGCGCTATGATGGGTTCCGGCGGAGTCATTGTGATGAATGATTCCAACTGTATGGTCAGCATTGCCAAGTTCTTTCTGGAATTTTCCGTGGAAGAATCCTGCGGTAAATGCTCTCCCTGCCGCATCGGACTCAAGCAAATGCTGGATATTATGGAACGCATCACCTCAGGCAAAGGCAAGGAAGGAGACATTGAAGAACTCATCCGTCTGGGCGAAGCCATCAAACAGCTTTCCCTCTGCGGACTGGGTCAGACTGCTCCCAATCCTGTTTTAAGCACCATCAAATACTTCAGGAAAGAATACGAAGCGCATATCCGGGACTTGAGCTGCTCGACCAGCGTCTGTCTTGACCTTATGCACTTCAACATTGATAAAGCCAAGTGTATCGGTTGTTCTCTGTGCGCCAAAAAGTGCCCTGTCACCTGCATCAGCGGCAGCAAGGAAGAAAAATACACCATTCATCAGCTTGATTGCATCAAATGCGGAACCTGTATGGAAGTTTGCCCCGTCAAAGCAATCAGCAAGATTCCACAGATGAATGAAGAAGTCAAGTCTTGCCGGGAAAAACAAAGATTACAATCAGAAAATGAAGAATAAAAGGAGAATGCATGTATCAGGAGATTTTTTCCAAATACACGCCCACCAAAGATAACCTGATCTATATCCTGCACGAGATTCAGGATAACGACCCTCAGCACTACATCTCTGAGGAAGCGGTTCAGGCTATCTCTGAATATCTCAAAATCCCGTCCAACCACATTTATGGCGTGATTACATTTTACTCAATGTACAGCACCAAGCCGCGCGGAAACAACATCATCCGTCTCTGCGAATCTCCGCATTGCTACATTAAAGGCTCGGAAAATATTCTGCGCAAATTGAAGAACACTCTCAACGTCGGCGTCGGCGAAACCACTAAAGACAAGCTTTTCACGCTTGAACTCTGCGCCTGTCTCGGCGTTTGCGGAAATGCGCCTGTGATGATGATCAATGATGATGTCTATGGCGACCTGACTGAAGAGAAAGTGGATGACATTATTGCCAAACTGAGAGAGGCGAAATAATGAAATACTTCAGAACACACGTTTTAGTAGGCATCAATGAAACCTCTAAACAAGCAGGCACTGACGCTTTTATTGACGCTCTGAAAGCAGAGTTGGACAAAGCCGGACTCAAGGACGAAATCAATATCCTGGAAACTGGTCCACTGGGTTTCTTCGGCAAAGGTATCTGCTTGACCATCTATCCGGATAATGTAAATTACGAAAATGTAAAAACTGTAGACATTGCAGAGTTGGTCAATGAGCACTTTTTCAAAGGACGTCCGGTGCGGCGTCTGATGTTGGATTCCAGCACCCGCTTCAGTCCCAAGTTCAATTATGAGAGCCGCATTGTGCTGCGCAATTCAGGAATTATCGACCCTGAAAACATAGACGAGTATCTCGGTACCGGCGGTTATGAAGCCTGGGAAAAAGCCTTGCAGATGAAGCCGATGGAGATTGTTGACGAAGTCAAGAATTCAGGTTTGCGCGGTCGGGGTGGAGCCGGTTTCCCCACTGGTCTCAAATGGAGTTTCACTGCCCCCATCGAATGCGAACAGAAATATGTCGTGGTCAACGCCGATGAAGGCGAACCCGGCACTTTCAAAGACCGCCTTATCATGGAAGGTGACCCGCATCAGCTGCTGGAAGGCATTATGATTTGTGCCAAGGCTGTGGGAGCCTCCAAATCCTACATTTACATCCGGGGTGAATACAAACTCAGCATCAGCCGTCTGAGAAAAGCTATCCAGCAGTGCTATGAATATGGTCTGTTGGGCAAGAATATCTTTGAAAGCAAATTTGACCTTGATATAGACCTGAAAATTGGCGCTGGAGCTTATGTCTGCGGTGAGGAAACCGCTCTCATCGAGTCTCTGGAAGGAAATCGCGGCAATCCTCGCTGGAAACCGCCTTTCCCGGGTGTTAAAGGTCTCTGGGGATGCCCCACTATTGTCAATAACGTGGAAACACTGGCCAACGTCCCCTACATCATAAAGCAAAGTGCAGAAGGCTTCCGCAAGTTCGGAACTCCTGATTGCTCTGGCACCAAGGTCTACACAATTTTAGGTGACGTCGCATATCCCGGACTCTGCGAAACTGATATGGGCACAACCCTCAGAACTATAATAAATGACTATGCCGGGGGCATGAAACAAGGCTTCCGCTTCAAAGCTGCTCTAATTGGCGGTGCAGCCGGCGTCATTCTTAGTGAACGTCTGCTGGATGTGAAGATGGATTTGAACAGTTTGAATCAGTATGCGGCAGTTCTGGGTTCCGGAGCAATTCTGGTGATGAATGAAAACACCAGTATTGTTGATATGCTCTGGTCAATTCTGCGTTTCTTCCGTCACGAATCCTGCGGAAAATGTATGCCCTGCCGCAATGGCACTCAACAGCTTTATGACCTGATCACCAAGATTAAAAAAGGTCAGGGCACACAAGATGATTTGGATAAACTGCTGCTCATCGCCGATACTATGCAGCAGACTTCTTTCTGCGCTTTGGGACAGTCACCGATTATGCCTATTCGCAGCGCTCTGGATAATTTCAGAGATGAATTCCTTGTTTTAATCAAAAAATAAGATAGAGATCTGGAGGAAAACCTCATGGCTAAAAAAGTCAACGTCTGGATTGATGGACACGCCATCGAAGCTGAAGACACAATGACTATCATTGAAGTCGCAGACAAGAACGGCATCCATATTCCCCGTTTATGTTATCACCCGGACCTTCCGCCCACAGCCAATTGCGGCGTGTGCGTGGTTGATATTGCCGGAAATCCTCTGCCCAAGCGTGCTTGCTGCACTCCTGTGACAGAAGGTATGAAAATCACAACTAACACCGTTAAACTGCGTTCCTACCGCAAGACTCTGGTGGAAATGATTCTCAGCAATCACGAAGTGGTCTGCCCCACCTGCGCTGCCAATAACAAATGCGAACTGCAGACCCTCGCCAATAACTTGGGCGTGGACCCTGACCGTCTGCCCACCATTCTGCACAAAAAGGTCAAGGACGATTCCAGTCTGTCCATTATTCGCGATGTCAATAAATGCATTGCCTGCGGACGTTGCGTCACTGTCTGTAACGAAGTGCAGACCGTGTATGCGCTCACTTTTGCCGACCGTGGTTTTGACAGTCATGTCGATACTGCTTTTTCTTTGGGAATGGCTAATAGCCCTTGCGTAAATTGCGGTCAGTGCACAGTTTACTGTCCCACCGGTGCGCTCAGAGAAAAGAGTGAAATCGATGCCGTTTGGGAAGCCATCCTTGACCCTGACAAGCATGTAATCGTTCAGGAAGCGCCCGCCATCCGTGTTTCACTGGCTGAAGAATTCGGTATGGAACTCGGTACAGTAACAGTTAAAAAGATGTATGCCGCTCTGCGCAAACTCGGTTTTGACGCTGTGATGGATACCAATTTCACCGCTGATCTCACGATTCTGGAAGAAGGCACCGAACTGGTCGAAAAGCTCAAAGCCGGAAGCAAGAAACCGGTTATCACGTCCTGTTCACCCGGCTGGATTAAATTCATGGAAACCTATTATCCTGATCTGGCAGACTGCGTCAGCACTGCCAAGTCACCCATGTCCATGTTCGGCGTTTTAGCAAAAACTTACTATGCCCAGGAACAGAAAATCGATCCTGCCAAGATAGTAACAGTAGCGATTATGCCTTGCACCGCCAAGAAATTTGAAGCCCGCCGTGAAGAGCTGCGCGACTCCGGATATCAGGACACAGATTACGTTCTGACCACGCGCGAATTCCTGCGCATGGTGCATGAAGGCGGTATTGATTTC
>JAWOHU010000248.1:0-4597 GCA_046485025.1 Cloacimonadaceae bacterium (SeqCode)
GCCATGATGGCAGTCTCAGCCATGACGGAATCAACGTCTCCCAGAAGCCAGTAGATGGCGTCCACATAATGGCTGGCCTGATTCAGATAAGCGCCGCCGTCCAGTTCCGGAGTTCCGCGCCAGGGCGCCTGGTCATAATAGCTCTGAGGCCGCTGCCAGAAAACATTTGACTGCGCCAGATAAATCTGTCCGAACCGGTTCTTGTCGATTGCTCTTTTCAGCAGTTGGAGAGTGGCGTTCAGGCGGTTTTGCTTTACCACAAAAAGTTTGACATGATTATCGTCGCAGGCCCGGATAAGTCTGTCAGCTCCCCTGACATCAATTGCCATGGGCTTTTCTGTGATGACATTGATCTTTTTCTCTGCCGCTGCAATCCCGATTTCAGGATGCAGACCGCTGGGAGTGCAGATTGCCACAGCATCCAGATGCTCTTTGTGCAGCATTTCCCGGTAATCAGTATAAACGGATTTGATGTCGTAAAGCTGTGCAGCTTCATCCGCTCTTTCTTTTATTATATCGCAGCAGGCGATAAATTCGGCTTCTCCAATCTGCGAGACAGCTTCAAAATGGTTTTTGGAAATCCTTCCGCAGCCAATCAGGCCCATTCTAAGTTTTTTCATGATCTCATCCTCAATTTTTTAGAGACAAATACCAGTCTGTCATTGCCGTAATTTCTTCTTCAATAGTATGCTTCTGCTCATATCCGGCATCCCTGATTCTTTCTGAGGCAAAATCCGTTGCAGTCGCCAGCTTTTTCATTCTGTCACTATTGATAGGCAAATCAAGTTTGAGAAGCCGGGCGGGAATGTCAAACACTTTTCCTATTAAGACTGCCAGCCAGACTGGAATCACAATTCCCGGAATTCTGAAAGCTCTGTTACTGGCAATAATCCGCATCAGTTCACAAAGCCGGATGTAGGGCTTGTCCACGCAATTGTAGTACTGAGCGTCTGTTCTGAGCAGAGAAAGTGCAAAAACTGTCATGTCAATTGTATTGGCTCTGGAGACAATGGATTTGATGTAATCACCTTTACCTATCATTACATAAGGACGCCTGTGCATAGTGTCAATCAGTTTGTACATATTGGCAAAGTTGTAAGCGCCGTAAATCACAGTCGGACGCAGCACTATCAGTTCTCTGTTGCTGCCTTGTTTCTGCCACTCGGTGCAGAGCAGTTCTCCCGCCAGTTTTGATGCGCCATAAGGATGGTCAGGTGCAAATTCTCCGGTTTCATCAGTGCGCCGGGCCGGATGTCCAAAAACTGAAACTGTGCTGAAGTAAATCAGCTTATTTATGTTCTGCTGCTGTATAAATTCAAGGAGGACTTTGGTTCCAAGTTCATTATGCGAAAAATATTCTGGTTCCGAAATGCCGAAATCGTGCTTAGCTGCAGCGCAATGTATGATCAGTTCAATTGAAGTATGATATGTCTCGGAAAAAGCAATTACCGCTTTCTGTAAATCATCCGGTTTTCTGATGTCGCCTAAACCAGTCATGGGATGTGTTTTATCGTCACAGTGTGCTGAGATATCAATGCCCAGCACGTTGTGCCCCTCGTTCTGCAGTCTCCACATCAATGCAGAGCCGACAAAGCCGTTGGAGCCGGTGATTAAAATATTCATTCAATTTCCTTGTCTTCTGATTGGATTCCAGGTCTGCAGATTGACTTTGAAGATGTAATTGTAAAAGGCAACCAATGAAGCCCAGCCCATGGCAGTGATATATGATACAAGTGACAAACCCGGCACGTGTTTATTAAGTTTGTGGGCAGCCAATCCTGTAATGCCAATCAGATAAAATACCAGTTGCAAAGCAAATGCAAATTCGTAGAAGGGAGTTTGTAGAAAAGCGCTTGAGATAAGCATCATAAGCAGATACAGGAAAAACATCCAGCGCAGAAGTTTGTGTGAGAAGAGAATCAGACTGATTCTGCCAAATCTGAATGGATTTAGCAATTGAGGATATCTGCCTAAAGAGAACCACTCTCTGGTAATGATTCTTATTTTACGTCTGATTTCTTCCTGAGCCTGCTGTGTAACTTCTTCAGTAACTACTGCCAGTGGTGCATAAACAGCTTTGAATCCCTCTGAGAGGACGTGCAGAGTGCGTTCAAAGTCATCAATTGAAGAGGGATGTATCTGTCCGAACAATTCTCTGCGGATGAGATAGATGGAACCGTTGGAGCCGATTATGGAAGCAAAGGCGCTGTCCATTTTTTTGATAAAGCACTCATATTTCCAGTACAATCCTTCTCCTGAATCTCCTGAGCCATTTTTTACGAGTTTTAGTTCTCCGGACACGATTCCGTTTCTGGTGTCTGACAGCATTACTTCTAGCAGTTCTTTGACTGCTTCAGCTTCAAACAGGGAATTGGCATCAGTGGACAACACAAAATCTGTATCGATAGTTGGCTCAACCAGGTTATGGGCTCTTTGTTTACCACCTCTGGGAGTCTGAATTACCAGTTCGACATTTCCATCAGTATAATGCCGCACTATTTCATTTGTGCCATCAGTGGAATCATCCGAGATGACGATCATTTTGATCTTGTCTGCAGGATAATCCAAAGCCAGGAAAGACTTTATCTTAGCCTCGATGTGTTTTTCCTCATTATAGGCAGGACAGATGACAGTGATGGATGGCAATTCCTCCGGCAGAAAGGGTTCAGTGGTTTCCTTATTTTTGCGAAAAGAGTTGACAATCCATAAAATAGCAGGATACATTACTATGTGATATAAAAGCAGAAAGAAACCCAGCCAGAATGTGAAGTATAAAATCATCTGCACCCGGCTTCCAGCTCAAATCCACTAAAGGTTTTTTTTATCGTAACTGACATATCCATATTGCGTTTCAAAAACAAAAGCACAGCTATCCTGTCAATAAGTTTCAAACAAATAACCGGATAAAGCATTTATTAGTATATGAATAAACAAACCGTCACAGGAAAATGGAGTTGACAAAATATAAAGCCGAAAATCAAAGTGCAAAGTAAATGAAGAGAGTATTGATAATCACAAACCTGTTTCCTGATAAGTTCAGCCCCTGTTCTGAAGTGTTTGTCCAAAAGCAGGTGGAGGAACTGTCAAAAAGTTATGCAGTGCGGGTCATTGCGACCCGTTTCAAGTATAGCTTAAGCGTGGAGCAGGAAGATCATAAAACTTACCAGGTCACTTATATTTACATTCCTGTAATCAAGTATGTCCATCTATCGCTGATGTATTTTTACAGGAGATATGCTTTGCCTGTGATTGATAAGCTTATTGGTGAATGGCAGCCGGACATCATACATGTGCATGATTACAGGCATGTGCCGGAGCTGTTGCTGTTACACAAATGCCTGGGCAAGTATCCAATTCCGAGATATTTAACAGCCCACAACATCAGGACACATCCTGTAATGGCCAGAACCTTTGCCTTCAAATGGTTTTACAGGTTGTGCCTGAAACAGTCTTACAGCGGCTGGAAGCACATTTTTACAGTCAATGAAAGGATCGGTAGAATTATATCGCAAGATGTTAAAATAACGGGGTTTACCAATATAGGCAATGCCGTTGGCCCTGTTCCGGAAATTGAAAGCAGCAGTTTGGACAGCTTTAGGAAAATGCTTTCAAACAAAAGTTTCAATCTCATATCGGTCGGCAATCTCAAATACGAAAAAGGATTTCACATTCTGATTGATGCTATCAGCAGACTCATCTCAAAGAACTACAACCTGCAGTTGTTTATTGTAGGCAAAGGTGCTGAAAGAGACAAGTTATTGTCTGACATTAAAAGCAAGAAACTTGAAAAGAATGTGGTTCTGACAGGAGATCTTAATAATGAGATAGTCCGCAATCTCTATTCCCTGTTTGATGCTTTCGTGCTTTCCAGCTACAGCGAAACTTTTGGTGTAGTCTACATCGAAGCCATGTATGCAGGTCTGCCGGTAGTCGGAATCAAGGGTCAGGGCATAGACGGCGTTGTCAGGGATGGTGAAAACGGTTTTCTGGCAAAGCCCAGGGACGTGGAAGATCTGGCAGCCAAAATTGAATACATTATCAACAACAGAGAATCTGTCAGAGCAGTTGCTACCAGAGGACAGAGCCTGATTCAAGACGAATACAGGATTGAGCAACTAATTAAGAAGATTACAGATGTCTATGAACAATAAAATCCTGATGATTGTAAATTCCTTTCCTCCCTCCGGGGAGAGCGGAGTGCAGCGTCCTGTCAAGTTTCTGAAATACTTTGCCAGAGACGGCTGGGACACATTTGTCATCACGCCACGCAAACCTGTTATGTTAAAAAACATGGATGCATCGCTGGAGCAGGAAATTCCTGACAGTACCAAAGTCTTCAAGACAGGCAGCCTTGGCATCAGAGAAGACAAACTAACCGAAGTCAGGTTTGAACTGGAAGAGGCAAAAAGTCTTTGGAAAACATTGACCTGGAAAGTTGTGAAGCTGCTCAATGATATCATTTTTCCTTTTGATAAACAAATCGGTTGGGTCCCATTTGCATTCATAAAAGCAATCCGGGTCATCAGAAAATACAGAATCAGAAATATATATATCACAGCCTCACCCTTTTCGGCATTTATTTGCGGCATCATGCTCA
>JAWOHU010000147.1:0-4830 GCA_046485025.1 Cloacimonadaceae bacterium (SeqCode)
ATCCAGATAATACAGGTTAGCGCCGGAGTGCCAGACGATTGATTTTCCGTCTGTGTCTGCCCGTCGGGCATAGTAATCCTTGTGATGGCTGTGTTTCCTGATGTCCTTGCCATCCGGCTGACAGGAATAGATATTGCCGATGCCCTCGTGGTCTGAAATGAAATAAATCCTTTTGCCGATCCACAGCGGGCAGGTGAGATTGCTTTTCAGTTTCAGCAGGGGTTTGAACTCTCCTGTTCCGTTTTTATCAATCAGAAGCTGACCTGCTGTGCCGCCCCTATAGCGTTTCCAGCGGGCCGGTTCACTGGTGTTGATGCCGACCACCGTTCCCTTGCCGCCAAAGGAAACATGAACCGCATTGCCATAGGGCAGCTGCTGTGGGGCATGGCCTTCCGGATTGACTTCAAACAAAGCGCCTGACCTTTGGATAGGTTGCCTGTAGGTGCTGTGGAAAACAATCCTGCCGTTGTGCCAGCCCATGGGAGACGCAGTGGCGTTAAGCCAGGTGAGTCTTTTTGCCTCACCTCCGGTGGACGGGATCACATAAATTTCAAAGCTGCCTTCCTCATTGCAGGTGTAGGCAATCCATTTGCCATCCTCAGAAAAACGCGGCGAGGCAACGATTCCGGGACTGGCAGTCAAGCGTATGGCTCTGCCTCCCTGTTTGGGAACCAGCCAGAGATCGTCTTCACAAATGAATGCGATGGTGTCGCCAAAAACAGCGGCCTGTCGGTAATAGCCTTGCATAATTACCTCTTTTTCTATAATCTGGACAGTTGTATTTTCTTGTCTGGGTTCAGTTAATTCTGGCGCGGACGGCTATAGCTATTCTGCTTGTTCAGATGCTCTGTATAGTTTTTGGAAAAGACATTTTGACCCTCAAAATCGGCAAAGAAATACAGGTATTCCGTCGCTTCAGGATAATGCACCGCCACCAGGCTTGAAATGCTTGGATTGCAGATAGGATGAGGCGGCAGACCATCTTTATTATATGTGTTAAAAGGTGAATCAATTTCCAGATCCTGATAGGACAAAGGACGTCGTGCTTCTCCCCTCTGCTCGATGATGTAATCAACCGTCGGACAGCTCTCTAACCGCATCTTTTTCTTCAGACGATTGAGATAAACTCCTGCTATCAGTGGTTTTTCTTCCTCTCTGACAGCTTCCCGTTCTACAATCGATGCCAAAATCAGGTCTCTGTAAAACTGCTGGGCATCCGTGATGATGATGTTCTGGGCATCCAGTCTTTTCTGGAATTGCGAGGTCATCAGGCTGAACACCTGCTCCGGTTTCACATCTGCGTCAAAGGCATAAGTCTCAGGGTAGAGAAAACCCTCCAGAGTTTTCCAATCAAATCCGGTCAGGCGTTTGACCACTTCGGGACTGGTGGCGATTGCCAGCAGTGAGTCATAGTTTCCGAAGCCGCTTCTTTCCATCTGCTTCAAAGTCTGATACAGCGAAAAGCCTTCCGGGATGGTCAGATGGATGAGGGTGGAACGTCCTTCTTTGATTTTGTAGATGGTCTGCATAATGCTGACATTGCCGCCAAATACATATCTGCCGGCTTTCAGATGTCTGTCGCTGCCTGTCAGACGGGAGAGCATGTCAAACCAGAAAGCGCTGCGGATTACATGGCTTTGCTTGAGTTTGGCAGCAATGACTTTGGTGTTGTCCCCCTGCTTGATTCTGACAATGACTTCGCCTGTATTGAGCGGCATGAATATGGTGTAAAGCGTCGCCAGTAATACAATTATCATCATCATGGCAAGGATATTTGCTCCTATCCACAGATGCCTGTTATCGATTTTGATGAGGTTCTTTTTTACTTTATCTATAATCTGTTTAAGCTTCATCGGGATGAGTCTCCAGATAACGTTTCAGAATCAGACAGGCAGCCATGGCGTCAATCACCTTGCGCGCCTGTTTCCAGTCATAGCCCATTTCTTTAAGCAGTTCATTGGCATCAGAAGTCGTGAATCTTTCATCCATACCGACCACTTCGATGTCAATTCTCTGCTGTAATTCTGTGAAAAACTGCTGTGTTTCTCTTGTCTTGTCAGTGGCGTTTCCATCCAGGCTCCAGGGAATACCGACAATGATTCTTGCAATCTCTTTTTCTCTGATGATGTCATTCAGAACTGAAACTGTCTGGTCCAGGGATGTGTTGTCAAGCGTCATAAGCGGTTTGGCAAACATCCGCATAGGGTCGCTCAGTGCCAACCCGATGCGCATTTCACCATAGTCGATTGCCAGCAGACGCCCGGGCATCAAATAAAGGATTCATCCCGCCAGACTGCAATGTACCAGCGGTTGTTGATAGGTTTCAGATAGAATCTTGCCACTCCGTTGGAGGATAGAGAGCTGCTGGTCGAAGTATAAATCAACTGCAAATCAAACAGACAGGGAATCACCACCCATTCCTCATGCCCGACCTGAGGGTCTGTTTCCCACTGATCCTGTGGCGGAATCTGCAGGTTTAGCAGAATCTGGTCCGGCGGAGGATAAGAACCATCGCTGGAGCCTTCCAGAAAGAGATTAATATGATATTCCACTTCCTGTTCATAGCCCCACCAACTGTCCTTAATGCCGTCTTCGTTCCAGTCTATGCCTATGGTATTGACCTCTGTCGAGAGCAGCTCAAAACGGAAATCCGGAGCCAGACAGCTTTCAAATTGCTTGATATTCTTCAGCTTATAGGCTTGCTCCAAAGTCTGTAATACAGCAATCGGACTGTCATTGATAACGGTATTCTCATCACTGTAACTGAGCCTGGGATGAAACGGATTGGTGCAGCTTATGAGCAGCGTCATCACCAATATCAGAATCAGAATAATTCTATACTGAATATTCATGTTTCATCTTTCCCCAGGTCGGTTTCAGGGTAGGCAGGTCTGTCCTGTAATCATACCAGTTCAGAATGCGCCAGAAACCGCTTTCCTGCTGCATCTGGATTTCTGCCTTGCCTTCATAATGTTCACTGATCCCATTCTTCTTAACTGTAACCTGGTATTGTCTGTAAAGCCTGATAGGTGTGGACTGCAGGTCGTCATTTTGACCCGGGATCGAATCCAAAACCACGTTGATGCTGTCTGCCAGGTTATGCAGATTATAGAGCATATCCCTTTCCAGGTCACGTGTCCAGGTCAAATTTATTCCATAGTCATTGATATCCTGCGCCGAGAAGTAAAAACGGAAGTTCGGCATAAACAAATCGCTGGATTTGACCAGATTCCGCTCATCTTCATAGGCGTATTCCAAATTCTCCAGAGCCAATTGCCAGGTGGTGTAAAAACTGTTCCACAAAGGTGGTTTGTTCGGCTCCTCGGCTTCCCGGAGTGTGAAAATATCACATCCGCAAAGCAGGACTATCAGCAGAACCGGAATAAACTTTCTCATAATGGCAGTTTCCTGACCCTCGGAATATATGTCAACAAAAAACAAGCCGTAGCAATAACAGCAAGACTTTTGCTTTTTATCCCTTGACTGATTGGCGCAGCCATCCTAGAATGTATCAAAGCTGAAAAATTGAGGAAGGGATAAATGCAGACAGCCAAACTTGTCTTAAGCGGTGGAGCAGCTCTGGGGCTCGCAGAAATCGGTGTGCTTCAGGTTCTGCAGGAAAATTTTGACATCACAAGTGTCATCGGAACCAGTATGGGCTCAATCGTCGGAGGACTTTATGCCAAAGGTCTCAGCCCTGACGAAATCCTCGATATTGCTTACCAATACAAGAAAAGCGACATTTTCAATCCCTTCAATCTGGACATTCAGCTCTCCGGAATCTTTGACGGCAAAGGCGTGCTCAAACAACTTGAAGAGTGGACAGACAACATCTTGATTGAAAACTGCCGTATGCCTTTCTGTGCAGTCGCTTTTGACCTCAACCGGCGCAATTCCATCCTGATTGACAAAGGGCCCCTTGCCAAAGCCATGCGCGCCTCTGCTTCTGTTCCCTATCTGTTTTCACCTTTCCAGTGGGATAAATACGTCTTTGTGGACGGCGGAATCGAGTATCCGCTACCCTTGGCACTGGCTGCTGACCTGCCGGGAGAGCTTACCATTGCTGTAAACGTCCTGCCCAATACATCACCCAGCGCTGAATCAATCACTCTGGACGGGAAAAAACACAAGACTGAAAAAATCCGTCTGCACGAAGTTGTCCTGTGCAGTCTGACCCAGAATCAGGCTTGGTTGGCTTTGCAGTCCATTCTTGACGGCAAACCTGACATCGTGATTGATGCCTGCCGCCCGGAAGGCTCGTTCTTTGGTTTTGACGAAGCAGATGCCTTTTACCATTACGGTACAGAGGCTGCCAGAAAAGCTCTGAAAGAATATGATGAGCCCAACTACCTGGAAAAATTGCACAAGAAATACCAGAACGTGCTCTCCCGGTTTTACCGAGGTCTGAATGTCAGCTCCGACTGAGCAGAAATCAACCAATCTGAGTCAGAACTGGATTGCGCGCAGGTTCGTATTTGCCCCTGACGGCAAAATCCACGGAAGGCACTGGCTCACCTTTGCCGGCATTGCGCTTGGCGTCTTTTCCCTGCTGGCGGTCAGCAGCGTGATGAACGGTTTTGACAAAGATATGCGTCAGCGCATCATCGGTACCAGGAGCGAACTGCGCGTCAGCACTTCTGACAGCTCTCCTCTTGCAGAATATCAGAACATATTGAAAGAATTGGAAGCCCATCCTGCTGTCAAAGCCGTCTCACCTGTCGTGCGCAATGAGCTGATGCTGGTCAAAGGAACTGCCATGGCAGCCACAGTCTGCTTCGGCATTGATCTGGACCGGCAGCGGAAGGTCAGTCCCATTCTGCTTCCGCTCAG
>JAWOHU010000235.1:0-7396 GCA_046485025.1 Cloacimonadaceae bacterium (SeqCode)
TCCCACCTCACACCGGCTCAGAGCACCTATTGTATCAAAGATTATGGGTAGTAAGTAACAAATGTAGCTGTTATATACTATAGAATGGTCGGATATCTCTGTAGGGATAAGTTGAGATAGTATTTACAAACTGCTTTACTTTTTCTTGAATCTGAACCAAAGTCCCATCATTATTGATAACAAGATCAGCCATCTTAACTTTTATCTCATCCTCTGTCTGCGCGTTTATACGGTTTTGGATATCATTTTTAGAAAGATGATCGCGTTTTTGTAATCTGGAAATTCTGGTTTGTTTTTTGGCTATAATCAGAACAACGAGGTCAAAACATTGTCTTAGGTCAGCTTCAAATAGCAGCGGGATTTCAAAGAATATCAGCTTATCATTTAATTTATCAACATTTTCCTGCATTGATTTCAGGACTACGGGATGAACAACAGAATTCAAATACCCGAGTTCTGCCTGATTGTTAAACACAATGTCGGCAATAGCTTTGCGATTCAGTTTGTCATTAGCAATGATTGATTTTCCCCAGCGTGATATCAGTTTCTTTTTAACCTGCTTGTGTTCCAGGACCTGATGTGCAATTTTATCAGCATAAAAAACAGGATAATCTGCTTCGATTATCTTGCACACTGTCGTTTTACCGCTTCCAATCGAGCCCGTAATTCCAATGACTTTGGGTCTGTTATTTTGTTGCATCGGTGACAATCTGCATCAGTTCTTCAAACGCTACATCAGTCTGTATGAGACCATCAGAGGCTATGGAGACTCTGCCTGTTTGTTCTGAAACCACAATGGCAAGAGCATCAGTAACTTCGGAGATGCCGATAGCAGCCAGGTGTCGGGTGCCGAACTTCAATTTATACTGAGGATTGCTTGAAAGTGGTAAAACAACTTTAGCAGCTTTGATTCTGCCGTCTCTGACAATTATAGCGCCATCATGCAGGACAGATTTGGTATTGAAAATTGATAATATGAGCCTCAGGGAAAGAACAGAATCGATGATTTCTCCAGCGTTGATGTATTCATTCATTTTTTTCTTTCTTGCCAATACTATCAAGGCTCCAATACGTCGGAAAGACATGGCTGAGATTGCATCAATTAGTGAACTGTTAAAATCTCTGTTTGTATTCTTTGTGTGTTGTTGAATCAAATCAGACGAAATATGAATTTTGGAAAACAACTGGCGTATCTCCGGCTGAAATAAAATAACTAAAACAAATATCCATAGAGTCTTAACAGCATTTAGAAGTTCTGATACCATCTCTAGTTTCAGAATAATAGCAACCGAATAGATCATGACAATAAAAAATAAACCATATAATATTGTATAATTACCGGTTTTTCTAATCAACAGAAGAGCCTGATAAATCAGAAACCCTATGATTAATATATCGATTATGTCTTTGAACTGAGGGATAAGAAAACTCATAACTGCTTTGACGATTTTATTGCTGAAGATACTTTTATATATTGTATATGCTCTCTGACATCATGGACTCTGATTATATCAATTTCTGCATTAAGGCAAGCTTGTGTTGCCGCCAAAGAGCCGGCTAATCTATCACTTGGTTCAGAAGGAAAAATATCATTGATAAATCTTTTTCGGGATGCTCCTACAACCAAAGGCAGATTCAGGCAATTGAGTTTTTCCAGATTGGCTAATATAGATAGATTATGTGTTTTGTATTTACCGAAACCAATTCCAGGATCAAGAAAAATTCTTGATTTTACTATGCCATGCATATTACAGAATGTAAGTCTTTCCTGAAAGAAAGTCATAATATTTTCAACTACATCATTGTAATGAACGTCCTCCTGCATAGTTGATGGTTCGCCCTGCATATGCATAAGTATTATACCAACTTGGGGATAGTCGTTTAATAATTCCACCATATTTTTATCGTAACGTAAAGCAGAGATATCATTGACTATCTCTGCTCCTGCTTGAATGGCATATTTTGCAACAATGTGTTTTCGTGTGTCAACAGAGATACATATTTCCGAAAACTTTCGGATCGCTTCTATAACAGGTATCACTCTATGTATTTCTTGTTCAGAACTGACAGCCTGAGAACCGGGACGGGTTGATTCTCCACCAATATCGATCAGATCAGCACCGGTATCTATCAGATGTTTTGCATGTTCTAAAGCCTGATCAAATTGTAGATAATGATTGCCGTCAGAAAATGAGTCAGGAGTTACGTTGAGGATCCCCATCACCAATGGTAAAGGTTTTTCTTTGAATAGCTTATGAATAATATGCTCAGGGATAAGCATCTTATTCAGGCTTAAAGATGAAAGTTATACGATAATTCTTTTCCCGGTTATAACTCTTTACAGAAAAACGCCACTGCTTGAGTGCTTTGATGGATTCCTGGGTGTAAATGGGGTCGTCAATGATGACAGGAATCACAGATTGAGCATCAACCGTGCCATCCTGATTGATTCTGAACTGCAGCTTTACTCTTCCATAATCACTGATACGAGGTCTTGGTATTACAGATTTAATAATCGTGATATTGCCATCATCATCTTCAAGGAGAAAACCGTTGTTGCCAGATTGTCCGCCGCTCAGATTTGAGATTACCCCGGATAGATATTGAGATCCGGTTCCTGCTGTTGGCGCAGTATTTTCGGTAGAGGTTGTCCTTGTGGTCGGTGGTTCTATCGATCTTGCCACATTTCTATCAGGAGATGTCCTTTCTACAACAGGATTTTGTTCAATAGCCTGATTAATAATAGATTGAGAGGGAGCTTGAGCCAGACTGCTGGCTGAACCAGCCGGAGCAAAATCCTCCTGAACTATTGCCGGAGTTTCTTCAGTTATCCAGTCAATAACTAATTCATTGATAGGCGACACCTGTTTATAAGAGACAAGACCCAAGAGCAATAACAAAGCAGCATGAATCAGAAGAGAGAACAGATAATTATCCAGGGAATGAAGTTTACTAATTCTCATCGGTAGGTAGATTGATTTTAAACGTTGCGATGGTAATCTTTTCAAATCCAGTATTGCGGATAATATCCATAATTGCTATGATTTCCTGCAAACTAACTTCTTTATCAGATATCAGCCGGATTACCTGTTCATTTGAGACAAAATATGCCGGAAGAATGGTTTTCAGCATTTCCGCATCCATCTGAATGTTATCAAGGATAATCTGTCTGTCCTGATTATAAACAATCTCGATGGTTTTGAAGTTGTGCTGAACTCCGGAGCTTGAACCAGGCAATCTGACATTGATCCCGGTTTGAGTGATGAAATTTGAAGCCAGCATTAGAAATATCAGCAACAAGAAAATGACATCAGTCAATGATATCAGGTATGTGGATGATATTCTTTTATGAGAATTTTGCAGTTTCATAATCGTGTCTTATCTATTTTTCTGCAATCTCAGCATAAAATCGTCAATTTGCTCTTGCAATAACTTGGTATTGTTTTCAGTATGGGCAACCAGGTCATTATAAAAGATAATGGTCAATATTCCCACAATCAATCCACCCACAGTGGTAAGTAGAGCTTCCCAGATACCGTTGGCAAGCAGAGTGATATCAATACCCTGTTGACTATGCTGAGCGATGTTGATAAACACCCTTACCATTCCTGTCACCGTTCCCAAAAATCCAATCAGAGGCGCGATTGCAGCAATTGTAGAAAGCCAGCCCAATCCCTTTTCCATTCTATGGATGGCAATGTTGGCTGTTGTCTCAATGCTGTCCTTTATTACCGCATATTCTTCCTTGGATAGAGAAATAGCCTTTTTTAAAACCACGCTCAAAGGAGATTCAGTGGGAGTAGTTTTCAGGACAACTTCAATATCTTCAATAGATTGTGATTTATTTATATTGGCAGCAAGAATCTTGTGAAGATTGTTAATGTTAAAGATTTGTCTGTATTTGCTGATGATCAGTCCCAGACAGATAAAAGAAAGTGCCAAAAGGACAAACATCAGAGGTCCGCCCTTGAGAAAGATACTTAAGATTGTCATTATTACCTTCTATATTTTTGATTGAATTGAAGGCACGGTTTTGTACCGTGCCTTCTACAACAATTATCCATTTTTTGTCATGAAGTCCTGCATGAATACAGATAAATCATAACAGGCTTTGAGTGGTAAAGCATTATAAGTAGAAGCACGGCATCCGCCAACATCCCGGTGACCTTTCAAGCCAATCATTTCATTAGATTTTGCTTCTTTGATGAATTTATCTTCCAGCTCTTCATTGGGCAGTCTGAAGGTAATATTCATCAAAGATCTGGATTCTTTCTGAACCGTGCCTTTGTAGAAAGCGTTGGAGTTGTCTATTACATCATAAATGTACTTGGCTTTGGCAAGGTTGTTGTCATGGATTTTCTGCAATCCACCATAAGTTTCAATCCATTTCATCACCAATCCGATTATATATATAGCCCAACAGGGAGGTGTGTTATGCATGCTTGCGGCATCTGCGTGGGTCTTGTAATTTAGGATTGTGGGGACATTCTGGTTAACTTTATCAAGCATATCTTTCTTGATGATAGCCACAACTGCTCCGGCCGGACCGATATTTTTCTGAGCGCCGGCATAAATCAGAGAGTATTTGTTTACATCAATTGGTTTACTCATAAAGTTGGAAGACATATCAGATATCAGTGGCACATCCTTGGAAATACTCGGATCGAAGTTCCATTCAGTGCCATAAATTGTATTATTGTTTGTAATATGCAGATAGGCTGGATTATCTGAAAGCTTCCATTCCTTGGGGATATAGCTGAACTTTTCTTCCTCGGAACTGGCAGCTACATGAACTTTTTTGCCAAGCTTTTTTGCTTCTTTAAGAGCTTTTGTTGCCCAGACGTTAGTGTTAATGTAATTTGCTTCCTTATCTTCCGAACAGAAGTTCATCGGAACTGTGAGAAACTGCAATGTAGCTCCACCCTGCAGAAAGAGAACTTCATAATCATCTCCCAGATTATAAATCCTCTTGATGGCATCATGAGCAGCAGTAATAATCTCTCCGTATTCCTTGCTGCGATGACTCATTTCCATTACCGATAGTCCCATGCCTTTGTAATTAAACAAATCAGCTTGAGCTTCCAGTAATACTTCTTCGGGTAACACGGCTGGACCTGCATTAAAGTTATGCACTCTTTCCATTTTCTTGGACCTCCACTTTGTTTATAAATTAAAACAAGGATTTTACAGCTTTGTTTTGTTGGCAAGGATTTTCTGCTAAAGCGCAAAAATTGATTGCTTCTTCATCCTTATAATCTGACTGTGATTTTATCTATCTATATTGGTTATAATGAGTTGTGCTTTTATATAGTTCTTTTGTATTGCAGCACCTGAGATAGCAGTTCATTCATTTCAATATCAGGTTTTTGATCCTGTATTTTGAGTAAGATATCCATGATTCCTGGAAAAGCCAACGATGTCTTGAAAGTTTTTACCACGTCATTATCATCTTTATAGGTTATTTTCCAGAAATGAGTTATAACCTTGTATATCTGCATTCCGGTCAGTTTAAACCAAGGTATGACAATTTTTTTTTTGAGTAAAAAGCTAAGCTCGAGCCTGTCATCTCGTATAATCACTGAATTCAGTGAGGTCAGATGCTTATACAAGGTATTTAGAGCAACATAAAGAACCACAACTGATGCTATTTTGACGAATGCTGTCACATCCTGATATCTGGGAATTAAGAAAAAGATGAAATAAATGCTGTACCCTGCTGCTATCATGGATAACAGAATCATGCTAAAGCGCACCAAGGGATGGAAACGATAAAGTTTTGGTTTGGTTGTCGGTTGTTTGTCAGGAGTTACATTTTCTGACATTTATATCTTTCCCAAATAGTCTGAACATCACTTAAAATCAACTCAGAAGCCGGAACGGGTCTGATATAGTTTTCAGCATCATCATCACCATGAAAATCAGAGCCACCTGTTTGCAGCAAAGAGTTCTTCAAACAGAATTCTTCAAGCTCTTTTCTCATCCCTTCATTATGGTCAGGATGCCATATTTCCAGTCCGTCTATGCCAAAACTGATAAAATCTGCCAGGTAAAAAATAGATTTAAGCTTTCCGGGATGTGCTACAATAGCAATTCCACCTGCATTGTGGATGAAATTTATGACATCGGCAGTAGATAAAACCGGTTTGGGTTCATAAGCCGGCGCATCATTGCCGATATACAGGTCAAATGCTTCCTGCTTGCTCTTGCAATGGTTATCGGCTACCAGGGCTTTGGCAATGTGCGGTCTGACGATGAGTTTCATTTCCCCGGCAAAAGACAGAACTTTTTCCACAGGTATTTTAATGCCTAATTTAGAGAGCTTAAATAGCATTTTTTCAGCACGAGTGTGACGACCTTCCTTCATCCAGATCAGGATTTCAAGAAGCTCACTGTTATCGATATCAACACCATAACCAAGAATGTGCACGTCATCTCCTTTCCAGGTTGAACTGAACTCGATTCCCGGAATGATTTTCAGAGGTAAATGACTGGCTGGAAGATGTCTGAATGCTTCCACTGTATCGTGGTCTGTGATTGAAATCAGATTTATGTTGTTACTTATAGCTTTTTCAATGATGGATTTAGGGCTGAGAACGCCATCAGAATACTTGGAATGTATATGCAGATTGATATTTCTAATCTCTAAATCATCCATCATAACCTTCATATTGATATTGAATTTTCTGGATCACGGCACTACCACAATGGCAATCTGATGTAGTTTTCAAAACCACATTATTTCTTAAAATGCATTTTTTTTGTGGACAAGCTCAACGTCAATGAAATTATTAGCAGAGACCTCAGGATATCGTGCTCAGTTTTGCTTTAATATTCAATAATACTATGAATTACAAGGAATTATGCTATGCAGTATGACCCCATTAAAAACACTTTTATGAATCTGATCCGAAGACTCCCTGGTTTGAGAAAAATGTTTTTCCTGCTCTTGGATATGTTGTTTCTCCGGCAATGGTATGTCAAAAAACAGATCAGATTATTGCTAAAGAAGAATTCTTCACTCAGATTCTATGATGCCGGAGCAGGGTTTTGCCAATACAGTGATTACATTTTAACCAGTTACAGAAACTCTTCTGTTCTCGCTCTGGACCTGAAAGAGGATTATCTGAAAGAATATGCCGGCTATGCTGAACAGAAATATCCTGACAGATTCTCCTGGATTTGTGCAGACTTGGTTGAATACATCCCTTCAGATAGATTCAATCTCATTGCTGCCATAGATATTCTAGAACACATAGAAAATGACGTCAAAGTCCTGGAGAATTTCTATCAATGCCTTGCAGACGGAGGGAAACTGATAATCTCCACACCCAGTACTTTAGATGAAACAGCCAGATTCACGGCGGAACATGTCAGACCCGGATATGCTGAAGAAGAG
>JAWOHU010000239.1:0-5598 GCA_046485025.1 Cloacimonadaceae bacterium (SeqCode)
CGTCCGGCACCAGTTCTGACAAGATATTATCAGCGCGGCTGAGGAAGGTTTCGTTATAAATGGCTCCTTCATCGTCAGGATAGAGAGGCAGGTATCTGATGCCGGATTCCACCAGGTCCTGGAAGAAGTGAGTGCCAAAGGATACATCGGGGGTGTAGTTGCCTTTTTTCCGGGCAATTTCAATCAGCATGGAAGCGTTGTTAATGTCTGAATAGGTGACGCTAACGCCCAGTTTGATATCACCTCTGCTTCCCCAGCGACCTGGTCCCATCAGGATGAATTTGTGCTTGGGCAGGATTTTATTCAGCTTGCCTACTATCCTGCCAATCATCTGCATATCGTCAACAGAATCAAGAGTGGAATACTTATCAGGGTCAACCAAAACGACATGGCTGAGGTCCTGCAGGATGCCATTACCGGCATATTTCTTGGCAGTGAAGAGGATACTTTGCTCTGGCAGGTCTTTGGGAATGGTTGCAGGACGGTTTTCCGGAGCTGAGCTTTGGGGACGGCACTGCAAAATGTAGAGTTCTTCACCGTCATAGGCAAATTCGATGTCCACCGGTACACCCATGGCAGACTGCAACTGGTCCAGAATGCTTTTCATGCGGGGCATAAAATCCGTCTTATCAATCAATCCGTCAAAGGTAACGACCGGCACATCATGCTCAAAATCCATACTGATAAGGGGCTTGGAGATGATATTTTGGTCGTGATAGAGAGAGACGATTTTTTCGACGATGGGGTATTCCGAACCGAATTTGCGGAATAGAAATTCGAAGTCTATGGTCTCAAAAGTATTGGTTTTAAGGTTGATGACGTCAATCTTGCTGGGAGAATAGCGCAGGATTTCATCAGTGGAAAGATTAACCCTGAGGTTGGGCTGTCCCGGAGAAATCAGAATCGGGAAGTCATCACTGACGCGGTCAACTGCTCTGGTGCCAAGTCCCGGCACCAGTCTGAGCAATCCGTTGTTTCTCTGAATGCGTGGTGACCAGCGAAATTCATTGGTGCTGAAAGCCACTCCGGCAAAAGCTGGAAACCAGTAATCGCCGACTCTGGTGCCGACCACTTCCTGAATGATGATAGCCATTTCTTCGTGAAAATCCAGCAGTCCACGCTCTTTACGATATTCCACGGGGTCGGGTCCAAAGGTACTGGCATAGACCTCTGAAATGGCGTCCAGCAGAGCATTAAGGCGTTCTTCCTTGGCACCCTGATTAGCCAGAAACAAGCTCTTGTATTTACCTGAAAAAGCTGCTCCCACCCTGTCTTCCAATAAACTGGAACTTCTGACAATGATGGGTTTGTCGCCAAATTCATCCAGAACCAGAGCCAATCCGCTGATGATATTGGGCGGGAAATTCGAGTTTTTAAAGACCTGCACGATGTTCGGATACTCGTCTCTGATTTGTTCTATGGTCTTGTATTTCTGCTCTATCAGTTCGTTGAGTTCGTTAAAATTTAAGAACTGGTGCAGGGCATCGGAAACCAGGTAACGGGTTTTGGGAACCTTAATTTGTCCGAGGCGGTATTTGGGGTCTTTGATACGTTTCAGAATGTTATGAGACAGGAAAAGTCCGGCGCTCTTGCCGCCCAGCTTGCCATAACAATTGCTGGGAAAGACAATCTTGCGGATGAGATCAACAAAATCCTCAATGTCCAGATACCGCTTTGAGATATTGATAAACTCAAGCTGCTCGGTAAAGAAGCGCAAAAGCAGCAGCACAATGATATTGTCTCTGGTGGGCTGGGGCAGGTCAATGCTTTCCAGATTCAGATTGTGAAATCTATGCAGAGCGTCCTGAATGGAATTGAGCGAAAAGGACATATTCTCCAGAGCTTGTATCAGGAAGCTGATTTTTTCGCCCTGCAGCCAGGCCTGGATATGGTCAAAGATATCTTTGTTGCCGATGTTGTGTTCGGCAATGATAAAAGCTTTCTGAATCAGCCTTTCGAGCTGGCGTTTGTTTTCTCTGTGGAAGGGTCTGTTGGTGTCAAAAACGCTTTCGGAATCCTTCTGATTTTTCTGCTGTCCAAAGGTGGCAAGCAGGGTGCGCGCTTCTTCGATGCCGAGACTGGAAAGATAGTTCATCATCTTGCGGGCAATGCGCTGATACTGGTCGGGGTCGCTTTTTTTCAGCAGTTCGATGACCACGCGCCAGTTTGATTTGGAGATGCTGTCCACAGCTATCAGAGGTTGCGAGGTGAGGTTTTTTCTCTGAATCAGGCAATAGCCCAGCCGCTCCGCAATCGTATCCAGAAGCTGTCTTTCTTCAGGCAGGAAAGGACTTTCATCCTTGTCCCAGGTAGTATAGCAGATTTCGATTACACAGCTTTCGTCAATTTCATACTGGGAATAGGAAGTCATTTTCCAGATCGTCTCGATGAAGCCATCCGACTGCACCACAAGGTCATCGCAGAAAATCCTGACCTTGCAGATTTCTGGAAACTGCCAGCCTTCCCTGATTGCCTTTTCCAGCTTCTGAAGCATTTCTTCCAGAGGAGTATCAATGTCCTTGAGAATATCGCTGGTTTTATACAGACAGGTCAGTTCTTTGGCTCTTTCTTTGAGTACATCCAGTTGATTTTGTAATGTCATTTGAGCACCACTCCTTTGCCGCTTCTGCCGTCAACCTTGACGGTTAAAGGCTTGTCTAGCTCCACATGGCGGACATGCTTGGTTTCCTGTTTGGTAGTTTGTTTGCTCAGCCATTTCCAGTCAATCTTATCTTCCTGATTGTTGAGCACGCTGAAATAGAATACACCGCTGCTGAAGACGTTATGAAAGAAATGGCTGCCCTGACTGAAATCGGAATTGAGGGAAGGCAGAGTCGTTTCCACAATGACTTTTACGCCGGAAATCTGACTCCAGACAATCGGAATGCCCAGCCATTCATCAGAGGTGCCCCAGCGCCCAAAACCCATTAGCAGATAGGGTTTGCCCTCATTCAGCAGAGAGTCGTTGATAGTGTCAATTTCTTTTGTCATCTCACGCGAATTGGCTATATTAAAGACTTCCGGCTTCAAAAAGACGATGTCTCTGATTTCATTGGTTTCCCCATTACCCATAGCCCTGTCTGGCGAAATCAACATATCCACTTTGCGAATGGAGGCTTCATCAATGTCAACAATTCCGCTGGAAACAGCCAGAGGACGCACCTGCAGGAATCCGAAATGAGGTCTGGGGTCGGCAGCCGGTCCTGATAAATAACTCTCAGCATTACTGCCACCCGGCAACTGCATGGCAAATTCTATCTCAACTCTCTCGCCCATGCTTTTTTCAGCATTCTGCAGGATTTTCTTGACCAGTTCATTGAGTGCCAAAGATTCATATTGCAGGATGGGTGCGAAATTAATCAATCTGGGTCCGTCAGCAGAAAGCCCCGGAACGATGGAATCATCCACAGATACAGTGGAAGCCAGATTATCCAGATTGCCGGCTTTTTCCGCTTCCGAGATATCATGCTGAATCATAAATTCCGTTTCAGCAGTCGGGTCATAATTTAAAACCTGACCCATATTGATCGCCCAGAATTTGGTCTGGGTGTTTTGCAGCATGTCTTTGACGCTGTTATAGGGAGGCGGGGAAGCAGGATAACGCGGACTGTAACACCAGGATTTTCCACCGTCCACAATGGATTTTCCCATACCCAAAGCGAGTTGGACAACGCCATCTTCAGGTTCCGCATTACCGGTTGGATAAAAATTCAGGCTGCGGATAACTCCTGCGATGGTGGGATAGAACAGGTCGCCATATTTGTCACCAACCACTTCCTGAATGATGACAGCCATTTTTTCTGTTCTGATGTCTTTGCGGATAGCTTTGAAATATTGCTTGGCTTTATAGAAAAAGAGGGTGGAATAGACAAACTTGATAGCTTCCGTGAGCTGCTTAAATCTGGTATTTACATCATTGCTGCGGTTGGGAATCATCTTGCTTTCATAGACACCGGCAAAGGGTTCGTGCAGACTGTCTTCCAGCAGAGCGGATGACCTCACCGCCAGAGGTTTGCGGATGGAGGAGATCAGATTCATGAGGTCGCCGACAATCTCCACGGAGAGGCTGCCTTTCTGAAATTCATGCGCTACATAAGCATCGTCGGTGGAATTCAGCGCCACTTCATACAGATTATTCTCCGCCATGAATTTATCAAAGATATCCGTCCGCAGGACAACCATCTGCGGAACATCAACCCTGATGCCTTCAAATTCTCCGCCGGGGATTGCATCTTCCAGCATTTCTTTCATCAAGGCAAGCCCTTTGGCTTTGCCGCCCAGACCACCTGTCCCGATAAAGGAAAAGCCTTGCATAGGCATAAATTCTCTGCGCTGAAATTCTGTGAAATCCATCCTGACTCCTGTTAGTTGAAAATTAAAAGAAAGAGGGAAGGTTTTTTTAGTCCCTTCCCTTGTAATTGTTAGAGTTTAAATCCAACCTCTCAGTTTGCAGGCTTGCACCACGCGATTGATGGCAATCACGTAGGCCGAATCTCTCATAAACAGGTTACGTTTTTTGCTGAGTGCATAAACTTCGTGGAAAGCAGAAGTCATCTTGACATCAAGCTTGGCCAGGACTTCATCCTTTTCCCAGAAATAGTTCATATTGCACTGCACCTGCTCAAAATAGCTGCAGGTAACACCGCCGGCATTAGCCAAAAAGTCAGGAATCATAAACACATTGTGCTCTTTCAGATAAGCATCGGCTTCCGGAGTGGTGGGACCATTGGCACCTTCAGCAATGACTTTGACCTTGGGAGAAATCTTGGTGACGGTATCTTTGGTAATCTGATGTTCCAGAGCGCAAGGCAGCAGGATATCGACTTCTTCTTCAATCCACTTGTCGCCGGGCAGAACTTCATAGCCGAGCTCTTTGGCTTTGGTTTTGTCAATGCCGCCGAACTTATCTGTGACGCTCATCAGTTCATCAACAATGACTCCACTGGTTTTGCGGAAATAGTAGGAAGTTTGGTCAATCTGATCCCAGCAGGAGACTCCGATTACGGTGCCTTTCATCATATTATAGAGACGGATAGCATATTGAGCCACATTGCCGAAGCCCTGAAACGCCGCAGTGGTCTTGTCAATCGGAATGCCCAGTTCCTTGAGGGCTTCTCTGAGAGTGAAGATCAGTCCGTAACCTGTGGCTTCAGTTCTGCCCAGGGAACCGCCCATGCCGACCGGTTTGCCTGTGATAAAGCCTGGATATTTGGCACCGTGAATGGTTTCATATTCATCCAGCATCCACAGCATGTGCTGAGCATTGGTCATCACGTCAGGAGCCGGAACGTCACGCAAAGGACCTATGTCCTGAGCCAGTTGACGCACCCAACCACGGCAGATCTGTTCCTGTTCTCTTGGGGTAAGATTGTGCGGATCGCAGATAACTCCGCCTTTGCCGCCGCCCAGGGGAATATCGACCACGGCGCATTTCCAGGTCATCCAGGTGGCAAGCGCTTTCACGGTGTCGATCGTCTCCATGGGGTGGAAACGGATGCCGCCCTTGGCAGGACCGCGGGCATCGTTGTGTTGAACTCTGAAGCCGCGGAAGACCTTGGTGGTGCCATCGTCCATCTTCACGGGGATGCTGACGTGGTA
>JAWOHU010000267.1:0-3357 GCA_046485025.1 Cloacimonadaceae bacterium (SeqCode)
AGAATGAAACACACTACAGCTGCAGATGTTTTAAGCTGGCAGACCAGCACCGGAATGACCACTGTTTATTCAAATACATCTTATATGCCTGCCATCGGCGGCTATGAAATGCTAACTTTGAGCACGCCCTTTACCTGGAACGGAACTGACAATATCGTCATTGATACAGCGTTTGGACTGGTTGCCACTTATTCTCAGACCGGAACAGTGCAATATACTGCTGTTACAAATGGTTACCGTTATGTCAGAAATGATTATTCCGACCAAACCACTATCTTTACCGGCGGTTACACATCCACCTACCGCCCCAACGTCAAACTGACCCTGCAGCCCAGTGCCGGCGGTCCTATGATTGCCGTAAACCCTTCCAGTCTTGCTTTTGGTAGCGTTGCTGTCAACACTACTGCCAATCTGCAGTTCACCATTCAGAATACCGGAGACGAAACCCTGTCCGGAAGCATCACTACGCCGGCAGGATATACTGTTGTATTGTCAGCACGGGAAGCAGAACCCATCAGACAAGAGATTGAACGCAACGTCCTGGCTTTTTCCATTAACGCCGGCCTGAGCAAAACTTACACCCTGACCTTTGCTCCCACCGCTGTTCAGGCCTATAACGGCAACGTCGTCATCAGCAGCAATGCAGTCAACAGCGCTACATATAACCTTGCCGTGACAGGCAGCGGCTACATTCCTCAGGGCGAATTTCCCGAAGGGCCGCGTTTCGTGGCTGAGTGGGAACCTGCCAAAGGTGCCATTGTGCGTTATCCTCTGGGCTTGCCATACACTCTGCTGGCGAATATTTCCGCCACTGATTTGCTTTATGTGATTGTCACTACTGCCAATCAGTCCACCTGCAACACAGCGCTTTCCGGCAACGGCGTCAACATGACCAACGTGCGCTATATCAATGCCGCCTCAGATTCATACTGGACACGTGATTACGGTCCCTGGACCATTTTTGAGTCTGATAACTCTATGAAAATAGTGGACTTTACCTACAATCGTCCGCGTCCCAATGATGATGCCATTCCGACTGTGGTTGCTGACTATCTTGGCATCGGGCATTATGACATGCCCATCACGCACACCGGCGGCAACATCATGACGGACGGCATGGGCAAGGCGATGAGCACAGAACTGGTGCTGGATGAGAACACTTCTCTTTCCCAGGCGCAGATCAATACAATGTTCACCAACTATCTGGGCGTCACGGAATACCAGCTTTACGAAGATCCCAACAACACCTACATCGACCACATTGACTGTTGGGCGAAGCTGCTGGATGTGGATAAAGTGATGATCCGCAGCGTTCCGGTTTCACATGTGCAGTATAGCGCCATCGAAGCTGTGGTGGCGACTTGGCAGACCAAGACTACCAGTTACGGCACGCCTTACAGAATCTACCGCGTCTACACTCCCAACGACGAACCCTACTCCAATGCCTTTATTTTGAATAAAAAGATCTACGTCCCCCAGATGGGCAACGCCAATGACACAGCGGCTCTCACAGCTTATCAGAACGCCATGCCCGGCTACACCATCCTGGGTTATGCTTATGCCAGTTTTGAAAGCACCGATGCCATCCACTGCCGCGCCAATACTGTCTTTGACGACCAGATGATTGCTCTGCAGCACGTTCCGCCCGCTTCCATGATTGCCAATCACACTGTCACAATCACTGCGGAAATCACTCATACCAATGCTCTGAACCCTGCCCAGACCTTTGTCGCCTGGAAACATACCCCTACAGCGGATTGGCAATACACCTCTCTAACCCTTTCTGCCAGAGACACCTGGACTGCTTCAGTTCCGACACCCGGCTATGGCGAAACTCTTTACTACTGGCTCAAAGGTACCGATGTCTCAGGCAAAAACACCACCCTGCCGCTCTGTGCAGGCAGCGATCCTTTCACCCTGGTTGCCAATGTCCTGGTTGAGCTGGATGCGCCGGTGGTCACCATTTCCAGAACCGCTCTGGGCACTCAACTGCAGTGGGAAGCTATTCCCAATGCGGATGAATATCTGATCTACCGCAGCCTGACACCCTACGGCAGCTATTCCCTGCTCAGCAATACTTCCGCGCTGGAATACACCGATTCTGAAGTGCTGCCCATGGCGTTTTATTATGTGAAGGCCGTCAGCAACCCGGCTGCCCGTAACTGATTATTATATAATAAAATCGAGTAACTTAGAAGTAATCTAAGAGCATATAAGAAGATTTCCTGCAGGCAGGAACCTTGCTTCCTGCCTGCTTTGGGATTGAAATGGTGTTGACATCCTGTCGATATCCAGTCGAATTAAAGTCAACTGGATATTGACTGGATATCGACATGAATTTAAGGTTGAAGAAAGGAGAAATTAAGGAGAAAGTGCTGTAATTTGGGTTTTTTCAATTGCGCTCAAAAAGCATCCAGACAGTCGGCAGCATTCTTCCCGTTCTCTCTCAGGGAATAAAATTTGCATAATTTAGATATAGATGAATAGTAATTCAGGATAAGGAGTTCTTGTTATGAAGACAAGCAAACTGTTACTTGTAATGTTGATTGCCATCGGGCTGTTGGGCCTGACGGCGGTGCTCTCTGCCCAAACGCGGCAGGTTTCGGTGGCTGATTTTCCCAATCAGACCAGAATTATGAACAATTCAGATTTCGGCTTTGAAGTTGAGTTCAAGGTCGGAGACCTGATGGTTAATGAGATCAAAACCAAAAATGGCCTCTATGATGAGCTTTCCATCAACGGTTACGGTTTTACAAATCGTCTCGGCGAACCCAAACTTCCCATTTTGAGCAAAATAATTGCCGTCCCGGTGGGCGCCACCGTCAGCTTTGACGTGCTCAGCCGTGAACATCAGACTTTGGACAAAACCCAGGCGCATCTGCAGAATCAGATTATTCCTGCCCAGCGCTCTATCTCCAAATCGGAAGACCCCGCCCTGGTGCCTTTTGAGGTAAACAGCGCCGCCTACAGCCTCAACGCTTTCACGGATAACCAGTTGTTCACAGTTGAAGAGATCGGTTTTATGCGCGGCGTTAGGGTCTTTCAGATCTATTATGAACCCATAAGATACAACCCTGTCAGCGGCGAAATCATTGTCTCCAATGACGTTACTGTCAGAATCAACTTCAATAATCCCAACCTGGCAGCCACAGAAGAACTGCTCGCCAAAACAGCTTCCTATGAATTCAACCGCATGTATGAACGCTCTTTGTTTAACTGGGACAGCAACTTACGCACCAGCATAGTGCGCTATCCCACCAAGATGCTCATTCTTTGCCCTCCCACCTATACAACAACATTGCAGCCTTTTGTGGATTGGAAAAAACAGCAGGGCTATCAGGTCATCGTGACCACAGT
>JAWOHU010000274.1:0-9451 GCA_046485025.1 Cloacimonadaceae bacterium (SeqCode)
GTAAGTTTTATCGTGGAAAAAGACGAACTCACTTTTCCCAATGCGATTTATCATATTCAAAAAGCGGAATGGGAAATGGCTAAAAATCCCGATAAACTCAACGCTGCCGCCTATCAGTTTGAGCATCAGTTAACTCTGTTGGAAAGTGAAGGAAAACTTCATTTCATTGAGGGTGATGCAGAGATAGCACCGGATGTGTTTGTACGCCTGACCGGAGGTCACACTGCTGGCATGCAGATTGTGGAAGTGCTCATTGATGATAAGCCTTATATTTATGCCGGAGATATCATTCCCACAAGGTTTCATCTGCCCCTGGCAATCACTTCCAGCTATGATGTTTCACGCAAAGATTCCTTTGCCGCCAAGCAGATGATCTATGACAAACTCATCAGAGACAACGGCTTCCTGCTTTTAGACCACGACACCTCCACCTGGCAAATGCCCATCTCGGAAGTCTTGCCCTATATCAGTCATTAAGGTATAATCATAGTAATTTTCACAGGACAGGATTTAATGATCCGGTCCTTTTAACATGCATTCCACATCTTAGGATCCTTTTATTTACCTGATGATGAGATATCGTTTTCCTCTATGCTGCGAAGGTGCTACAAAGCAACTCCATAGGAGTTTATTATTCGTTAGCCGGTTAATTCATTCACTGGAATGCTGTATTTGGCGAAGCAACTCCGTGAGAGTTTATTATTCGTTAGCCGGTTAATTCATTCACTGGAATGCTGTATCCGGCGAATCAACTCCGTAGGAGTTTATTATTTGTTAGCCAGTGACTTCAGTCACTGGAAAAGGAATATTGCGCTAACAACCCCATCGGGGTTTCCCATTCGATAGCCAGTGACTTCAGTCACTGGAAAGAGAAGCATTGTTCAGATAACCCCATCGGGGTTTCCCATTATATAACCGTCTGATCTTTGATTTAGCTGGACAAATAACCTATTCACCATCAAGTTGTTAAATTGTAATTAATGGCAGAGAGGATTAAATTCAGATGGCTAATACCTATTATCAGATCCATGTGCATCTCGTCTTCGCGGCAAAAGAGCGATACCCATTTTTGACAGGCCAGCACCAGAAAAACATCCATGCTTACCTGGCCGGCAAGGCAAAAGAACACGAATGCTACATAAACGCCATCGGAGGGACAGAAGACCATCTTCATATATTAATCAATATAAGCCCCAAAATCAGCATATCAGAGATCGCCAAGACCCTAAAGGGAAGCTCAAGCCATTACATAAACGAGAGAAAGATGTCACCGGCACATTTTGAATGGCAGACGGGATACGGTGCGTTTTCAGTATCCCAAAGCAATGTCAGCAAAGTCACGGAATACATCAGAAATCAGCCGGAACATCACAGAAAATGTTCATTTTCAGAAGAATACATCAGTTTGTTGGGAAAGCATAAGATTGATTATGACAAGCAGTTTATTTTCAGGCCATGTGTAAAAGATGAATAGGAAATACCGATGCGGGTTATTGTTGTTTGCATGACACCCATGAATGAATTCATGGGCTACCGAATGGGAAACCCCTATGGGGTTGTTCGTTTAACGCTTTCATTCCAGTGACTGAAGTCACTGGCTAACGAATGGGAAATCCCTATGGGATTTTATCTGCATGGATTGTGAATATACTGACCCGTGAATTGTGATAAAACTGACCCATGAGAGTAATTAAACTGACTATTGATTGTGATTAAATTGACCCAATATTGTGAATATGCTGGACACTGATCAGGTGTTATTAACAAAATGTCAGGAATGGCTTATGGGTTGATAAAAAAGAGGATTATCCAAAGTTAGATTGAAAAAACGAAGGTATCTCAATATGAAAAAAGAACGACTGTATCTGATTGATGCCACGGCGCTTTTGTACCGGGCTTATTTTGCTTTTATCCGCAATCCGCTGGTGAATTCACAAGGAATGAACACCAATGCCATCTTTGGAGTGGTGAGCTCATTTTTCGGTTTCGTGCAGAAGTTTGAGCCGCAGCACATCATTGTTTCATTTGATAGAAAGGCTCCCACCTTCCGGCATGAGATGAGTGAACAATACAAGGCAAACCGTCCTCCCATGCCGGATGAACTGATTCTCCAGGTAGAGCCTGTCAAACAGTTTTTTGCCGATATTGGTCTGAAGGAAATTTCCAAGGACGGTCTGGAAGCTGATGATATTCTGGCAACTCTGGCTCACCGATTTAAAGACAAGTATGAGATTGTCATCGTCACAGGAGACAAGGATTATTCACAACTGGTGCAGGATGGTGTCACTTTATACGACCCCATGAAAGACAAAATGATAGACCGGGAACAGGTGCTTGCCAAATATGGCATAACGCCGGAGCAATTTGTGGATTACCTTGCCATTGTGGGGGACAGTTCAGACAACATTCCAGGCGTCAAAGGACTCGGCCCCAAAGGTGCGGAAACTCTTTTAACAGAATACAAAACTCTGGATGCCATCTATGCCAATTTGGATAAACTGCCAGCCAAAGTGAAAGAAAAACTCATTGCCAGCAAAGACAATGCCTATCTTTCCAGAGAACTGGCTCAGATGATTCTGGATGCGCCAATTCCCAATCCAACTGTGGATGACACTCACTTCAGCAAAGAGGATTTAGCCAAAGCTACCTCCCTTCTGGATGAATATGAAATGCCCACTCTGAAGAAAAGACTGCTGAATATTCTGCCTCAGAAATCTGAAGTTTCAGAAGCAAAATCAGCTCAGCCAACACCTGATGAGCCAATTGAAGAAGATATCTCTCAGACTGATCTATTCAGCGAAGGTTTCAATGAAACTGGGGAGCAGGCTTCAGCACAGATCAATACTGATAGACCAAAGCAATTTAAAGCCGATCTGGTAAACAGTCAGACTGCTCTGGATGATCTGATTAAAGAAATTTCCAAAGCGGAGCAGGTTTCTCTTGATACAGAGACCACTTCCACAGATCCATTGCTGGCAGAATTAGTTGGCATTTCCATCTGCACAACATTGGAAAGAGCATATTACCTGCCGTTGGCACACAGCATGGCGGAAAATCTCGACACGGAAAAGACGCTCAGGCAGCTAAAACAGGCTCTGACAGGGAAAACCATCATCGGACACAATCTCAAATATGATTTGATGGTGCTGAAAAGATATAATCTGGAGTTTGACAATTCCCTGTTTGATACGATGCTGGCTGCCTATATTCTGGATCCGGGTATCAATCAATATTCTCTGGACCAGTGTGCCCTGCGTGAACTCAATTACGTGATGCAGCCGATTTCGGAGCTCATCGGCACAGGAAAAAACCAGATTACCTTTGACCTGGTGGAGGTGGAAAAAGCCTGTTTTTACTCTGCGGAAGATGCCTGGTGTGCTTTCAGACTGTATCATCAGTATATAAAAAAGCTGGAATATACAGGACTGGACAAGCTCTATTTTGAACTGGAACTGCCCTTGCTGCCGGTTTTGCAGTTTATGGAGGAAACCGGCGTCCATATCGACACAAAGGTGCTTGGCACAATATCTCATATGATCAATGAACAACTCAAAATCCTGACGGAAAAAATCTATGCCAAGGCAGGGTATCAGTTCAATCTGAATTCCACCCAGCAGCTTGCCAAATTGCTTTTTGAAGAGCTGAAGCTGCCTGCCAAAAAGAAAACCAAGACTGGTTTCTCAACCGATAACAGCGTTCTGGAAGAGCTTTCCGACGAATATGAGATTGCCGCTTTGCTGATAGACTATAGGCAGCTTACCAAACTGGAAAGCACCTATGTCAGCGCTCTGCCCAAGATGATAAATACTGTCACAAACAGGGTTCATTCCTCTTTCAATCAGACCATTACCTCGACCGGCAGGCTATCCAGCAGCAATCCCAATCTGCAGAATATTCCCATCCGCACGCAGCTGGGCAGGGAAATCCGCAAAGCCTTTTCTGCAGAGGATAATGACACTATGATATTGTCTGCGGATTATTCCCAGATTGAGCTCAGGCTGCTGGCACTGATGTCAGAAGATCCCTATCTGCTGGATGCTTTTGCCAGAGGAGTTGACATTCACAGACAAACCGCTGCCTATATATATAACAAGCAATTGGAAGAGGTAACCAATGAGCAGCGCAGACAGGCAAAGGTAATTAACTTCGGTCTGCTCTATGGAATGGGTCAGGTAAAGCTTTCACGCGAATTGGGAATCAGCCAGCCGGAAGCCAAAGAAATCATCAAACACTATTTTGAGCAATTTGAATCAGTGAAACAATTCATCCTGCACACCCATAACCAGGCACGGCAGAAACACTACAGTGAAACGCTGTTCGGCAGAAGACTCTATCTGCCATACATCAACAGCAGTAATCAGAAACTCAAAAGTGAAGCAGAAAGAGTTGCCTTAAATATGCCGATTCAGGGCACTGCAGCTGATCTGATTAAGCTGGCAATGATTGACATACATAAACAGATAATTGGTGACAAAGATATCAAAATGGTCCTGCAGGTGCATGACGAACTGGTCTTTGAAGTTAAAACTCAAGCAATTGAAAAGGCGATGCAAATCATTAAGACAGCGATGTCAGATGCTTTACCAGAAGAATATAGGCAGAAAATCAAGCTGGAAGTGGAAGCAGGCTATGGCAAATCCTGGTTTGAAGCGCATGCCTGATAAAAGTTAATATCTATTCTATCGGATTTTCTTGTTCTTTGTCTGATTCAGCTTTCAGCAGCATTTTTTTGACCTGTCTGCGCCACCAGATCAGGCTGATGATAATCAGAATCAGAGCCAGACCGATCAGAATTATTGGCAGCAGGGGCAGAGTGGGTTTCATCGTGACTGTCATGGTCTGAGGTCTGTTCCAGAGATAAGCTGTCTGATATTCCCAACTGACCACGTTGTTTTTGAAGTCAATATTGGACTGGTCAGCATTGGAACTGATTACTTTCCAGGGAAGATGCATTTTATAATGCCAGGTGAAGTCACCCTGGGACAGTTTGGAAATAAGCTGTTCAAATTCATCATCTTCACTGGAAATGCTTCCCAAAGAGATTCGTCGGTTCATTGTGATGGTGCCGTCAGCTTCTTTTGTGACTGAGATTCTGCCAAAGAAATCAGCATTGCTGACCTGGTCATTGAGGTTGTTGAAAGCTTCCAAAGAGTTGAATTTGAAATAGAGATTGTAATAGGTATAGTTCTGCTTTCTGGAAACGGATTTACTGATCAGGCTGATCCCTGGCTGGTTAATATAACGGTTTAATTCTTCCGGATTTTCATAGCTGGATATGACACCGATGACCAGTTTGGCTTCACCGGTGCCGTCTTTATTGAGCCAAAGCTCCTCAGTATAATCAACGCAACCTGTTAGCAAAACAAGCAGCAATCCGAGCAGAATTAAGCGTTTCATCCTTTTCCGACCTCTGTTAATATAGTAACTGTAACACTTTGTCACGCACGTTTTTTTTGGCAAGGAAAATCAGAAAGAATTTAATTGACAAAAGATAGGATTGCCTTATTATTTGAAACAGTTGGATAAATCATTAACTGGAGGTCGATATGACTGTTCTCAAACAATTGTATTATTGTCCCATCTGCGGAAACGTAACTGAAGTCGTTTTCACGGGTGCTGAAGCTCTGGTCTGCTGTGGCGAGCCTATGGTTCTACTGCAGGAAAACACAGTCGATGCAACCAAAGAAAAACACGTTCCTGAATTGCAAGGTGATGAACAAAGCGTCACTGTCAAAGTTGGCAGCGTCCCTCATCCCATGGAAGAAAAGCACTACATTGCTTTCATTGAACTCGTAACCAAAGACGATATGGTCTTGAGAGCCGAGCTCAAACCCGGCATGGAACCTGTTGCAGTTTTCCCCGTCCCCATGAGCAACGTTTTATATGCCCGTGAATACTGTAATCTGCACAAACTCTGGAAAAGCAGCTAAAGGAGAAAAAAATATGAACATTAAAGGAAGCAGAACGTCTGAGAACCTGCTTAAAGCCTTTGCCGGCGAATCCCAGGCCCGCAACAGATACACTTATGCAGCCAGAGTGGCTCAAAAACAAGGTTTTGAACAGATTGCAGCGATTTTTACCGAAACTGCGGATAATGAACGCATGCATGCAAAATTGTTTCTGAGGCATCTGATAAACAATGGCATGAAAGGCGAGCTGATTACCATTTCAGCCACTTATCCCGCCGCTCTGGATGAAGAAGATACCGTTGCCAACCTGGAATGGGCAGCTGGAGGTGAAAAAGAAGAATGGACTATGCTCTATCCGGAATTTGCTGAAATTGCCGAGGATGAAGGTTTTAACGACATAGCTCTGACCTTCAGAATGATTGCTAAGGTGGAAGCCAAGCACGAAGCCCGTTACCGTAAACTATTGGATAATGTCAAAAATCAGAAAGTGTTTAAAAAAGATGGCAAGGTCTTTTGGAAATGTCGCGAATGCGGTTACATCCATGAAGGAGATGCTGCCCCCACGACCTGCCCCTGCTGCAAACATCCGCAGGCTTTTTTTGAGATCTGGGTCGAAAATTATTAATGAACAAAACCAAATATAGTTATCACTCTATCGATGATGTAGAGGACGAGATAACAGGAATGGAGGAAAACATGCAAAAATACCAATGTCTGGCCTGCGGCTGGATCTATGATCCTGCAGATAATGACAACATACCCTTTGAAGACCTGCCTGAGGACTTTGTCTGTCCAGAATGCGGCGTCGGCAAGGATATGTTTGAACCAATTGATTAGTAAATGAGATAGCCGGGTGACTTAATTGCAGTCATCCGGCTTTTTCTATTCTGAGAATATTCATCCTGATAATAAAAAAATCTATATTCAAGCGGAGAAAATAATGACCATTCAGGAATTCAATGAAATCCTCGATTTTGCCATAGAGCGTGAAAAAGAAGCAGTGCAGTTCTATCGTGATCTGCAGCACCAGGCTCATTTTGCCGACCAGAAGACGTTTCTGCAGGAACTGGAAAGCATGGAAATGGGGCATATCATCGTGATTGAAAACATGCGCAAAAAGCAGCCTTCCGAAATGGAGATCAAGCAGGTGCCAAACCTGCATATCAGTGAATATCTGGTTTCTGATGTCGACGAACTGGATATGACCTATCAGAACATCCTGATCAAAGCTATGAAGCGCGAGGAGATGTCACTCAAGCTCTATACCGAAATGAGCAAAAAGTTCCCCGACAGCGAGCTTTCTGTTCTGTTCGCTAAACTCGCAAGTGAGGAAGCAGGACACAAACTCAAATTTGAAAAGCTCTACGACGAGTGGATCAGCAAGGGAAACTGAGGTTTTTTTCACCACAAAGGCACAGATAGTGGAAAAGTGAAACAGTGGAAAAGTGTAATGGTGATTAAGTATGTAGTTCCGCATTCATGCAGTTTTAAAATAAGTGAAATGAATGTTATTGCGCCTCGATCTACTTTGAGGCGACACTCCTTCACTTTTCCACTTTTCCACTTTTTCACTTTGATGAAAAGATGATCTGGTTAGCTATCGACAGCAGCGGCACATCAGGTTCAATAGCACTGGAGAGTGACCAACAACTGCTCTATCAGTGCTATTTCAATATTGATATCACGCATTCCGAGACCTTGATGCCGCAGATTGACACTGCTCTGAAGTTGTGCAGTCTTGGCCCTGAAGATTTGTCAGGCATTGTCACAACTATCGGTCCCGGATCTTTCACAGGACTGCGGATTGGTTTGGCGACTGCTAAAGGCATTGCCTACGGGCGCAAAATCCCTCTGCTGACCTATTCCTCCCTTCAGCTGATAGCTTCTAACTGCTATGGCAGCAGGCTGCCCATCCTGGTCTGCCTGGATGCCAAAATGCAGGAACTTTACTCTGCACTTTACAGTCCTGAATTGCATCCTCTGATTCCGGATTGTGTCATCAGTCCTGAAGAGCTTGTTAAGAAGGTTAATGAGCCTGTGCTTTTAGCAGGAAACATGTCTGCCAGGATAATGCCATTACTTGAAACAAAAGGACTCGAAGTTAGCCCGGCGCTTCCTCATCAGAATCTGCCGATGGCGGCAGGCTTGTTTTCTCTGATGAAACTTATACCACAGCCTGAAGTCTATGACTTTGAAGCCATTGCCAATCTCGAACCGCAGTACTTAAGAGAATCCACCGCCCAGGTCAGGTTCAGGGAAAAGCAGAAAAAGTAATTTATAATAGAAACAACAAGGCTGCCTGTGATCGGGCAGCCTTATAATTGTGTATCGGTTTTTAGAACAATTGAATTCCGCTGATGATGGGAGCAGTAAAGATTCTTTGTCCCATCTCGTTATCCAAAAAGAGCAAGCCTTCAGGTCTGCCTTTGATGAGATTGAGCTTGCCGATGATGGTTTCGTCGTTGTTTTCTTCTTCCACCTGTTCATCCACATACCAATTCAGAAAGCTGTCAAAGGCATGATCTTTTTCTTTGATGGCCAAATCTTTGAGGTCATTGATGCTTTTGGTGATGAAGTGTTCGTGCTCCAAAGTCAGTTTGAAAGCATCCATGGCATCCTTGAAGTTTTTCGGCGGTTTGGCGATAGCTTTGAGTTCAACTCTTCCACCCCGGTCCAGCAGGTATTTGTAAAAGCCCATGGCATGGGCATGTTCCTCGCGTGCCTGCACTTCCATCCAGTTGGCAAAGCCGTTCAGAGTTTCACTGGCGAACCAGGCGCTCATGGCGCTGTAGAGATACTCGGAATAGAGCTCGCGGTTGATTTGTTCGTTGATAGCATCCTGTAATTTCTTGCTGATCATTTTGTTTCCTCCATGTGTTTTTTTATGTTTTCTTCTGTTTGTTTTGTTATATTTTTCAAAGTTTCTGCATCAGGAATGTATTGTGTTTTGATAGGTTCCAGCATCTCAAAGCCGCATTCCTTTTCATCTCCCAACAGGTGATGCACGATGTCGATGCTCTGTCCGCCCCAGCCATAGGAACCGAATGCCATGCCAATCCGTTTTTTGGGAGCCATTCCTTTCATATAGTATAGAAATCCTGCCACGTTAGGCAGGATAGTGCTGTTGATCGTCGGAGAGCCGACACAGATATATCTGGCGGTGAGCAAGTCTGCCATGATGTCTGAGCGCCGGCTGTATTTCAGATTGTACTTCATAACTTTAATGCCGTTGTTTTCAAAGGCATTGGCAATGGCGCCGGCAATTTTGGCAGTGCTTTTCCACATGGTGTCATAGACTATGACAGCTTTTTCAGGATCAGTATCATTGTTGGACCAGTGCGTGTAATTTTCCAGCAGGTCGGGAACGTGTTTGGTCCAGATCAGACCATGACTGGTGGCAATCATGTCTATCTCCAGTTTGGACAAAACTTCCAGAGCTTTCTGCACCTGGCTGCCATAGGGCATTACGATGTTGGCGTAATAATGCCTGGCCTGATAGAGAGCAAGGTCAAAAGGATATTCCGTATCAAATCTCTCTGATG
>JAWOHU010000015.1:0-5706 GCA_046485025.1 Cloacimonadaceae bacterium (SeqCode)
AGCCAGTAGACCTTGTTCTCTTTCAGGAACAACAGGAACTCCATGAGGATGCCGGTCCGCTTCGCCATGCTTGGTCTCCTGCCGCCAGAATCGCTTCTCGCAGTCCTCGTTGCAGCCGAGTCCCGATGACCTGCGACGCGGCGGACACGGGATCGAGATTACAAGGAGGTAAAAATGAATCCCTATTTAAAGGAACTGGCAAAACAGCTTGCAGCTAAAATCAATGAGCAAATCAATCTGCCCTGGCTGAATGAGGAACAGGAGCGTTTGTTTTTTGAATTGGTTGTTACCAAACTGTTTGAGATTGTTTTCTGCGATTTGCTTCATCTGGTTCAAGTGGAAGCGAAGAAAGAAAAGTAACGCTGTTCAGCAAGATTCCTGCTTGCGCAGGAATGACAATACTTAGGGGCAGGGGATAACCCTGTCCCTTATTTTGAAGCTTCCGTGTTTTAACTAGTTCTCTTTAAACAGTAGAAACATATAGTAACCAATTCACCAACTAACCAATTCTCAGGGTCTGTCTGTGTCCGCCCTTCGACTATGCTCATCCTTCGACAGGCTCATCCTTCGACAGGCTCATCCTTCGACAGGCTCAGGATGACACAGCAGGAATGACTGTCCGGTGGCATTACAGACTTTGTTTAGTGATTTTTTATGTCAGTCTTGCGCCTTGAGGACTTCCAGTATTCTTTCAAAGATATAACCTGCGTGAATGCGATTGGTCAGATCAAGCTTTTCGACATCAATTTCCAGGACAGGGCCGTCATGAAAGCCGAGCTTTACAACGTTTGCCCCATACGATTTGTACCAGTGATTCAGGTTATTGATCTCAGTGAACTGCCAACCGCCCTCAATTTCCATTTCCCTGCCGCGCTGCTGAATTCTTTCCCAAGCCAGGGACGGACTGCCCTCTAAAAGAATGATCAGGTCGGCTGAAGGCAGTTTCCGGTTGACTGTCTGAAACTGAGTAACGAGATTGTCCAGCTCGTCGTCAGTCAAGAGGCCGTCTGCATGGAACTGATTGCAAAACACCAGCAGATCTTCTGCCAGGGAGCGGTCCTTCACGTAGCTGCCCGAGCCGCTTTTACCAAGCCGCCGCTGCTGTGCTCTCATTTCCAGAAAATGCAGTTGCAGGTCATAACACCAGGTTTTCTTATCGCCCAGAAACTTCTCCAGAAGAGGATTCTCTTCGGGTTTTTCATATAGGGTATTTATCTTCAGACTGCGCCCCATGATGGCAGTCAGGGTCGATTTTCCCAATCCGACGTTACCTGCAATGGTTATCAGTTTCGGATGTTCTGTCAGATATGTTTCCAGGTGACGTTCCATATCTATTGCTTTGAGAGTTGCGTCAGTCTGAGGCAGAGTTACCCATTCACTGATGCCGGGGCTGGAGACGCGCAGCTCCAGAGATTTCACCTGTTCTGCAATCAGATTGGCGGTGCGGCGCAGAAACTCCATCTTTTCCACTTCTTTATCCGCATTAATGACCAGCACCGGTCTTTGCACATGATTAGCAATAAAATCCTCGTACAGGTTATTCAGCAGTTCAAGGTACTCCGGAGCAATTGCCAGCTCACTTTCACGGCCTCTTTCACGAATTCTTTCCAGGAGGGTGTGTACATCAGCTTTGAAAAACACATAGAGATCAGGTTCTTTGATATTTTCCGTCATTAGTCTGTAGGTGCGCTGGTAAGCGATAAATTCAGGCTCGGACATGTTCTGAAGGATGCGCTGCGCCTTTCCGAAAATGTGATAGTCCTCAGCCAGAGTCCTGTCTTCCAACACAATGCCCCGGCACGTCTGAATCTGTTTCTGACGGTCCAGTCTGCCGTTGAAGAATTCAATCTGAGCCATAAAAGCATTGGCAACAGGATCCTTATAAAAAGAATCAAGCACAATGGGATTGAATTTTTCCGGAAAGGAAAACACCCCTTCCGTGCCATTTGGTTTGGGATATACGGATAAGAGAACCTTGTTGAGAGGCGCAATGCTTGCTGCTTCAATAAAAGTGGATTTACCAACCCCGATATTTCCGATTATTCCGATGCGGATGTTTTCCATTATCATTCCTTCCCACTTTGCTTTTTTATAGAATTGCATATCTTCCCGGCTGCCTATATGTCAAGAAGAATTGTCCTCCCTTGCCTTTAAGATGAAAGCCCGACTTCGGATGTCATTTGGAACGGAATTTTCTTGTTGACTTAATAGCACTTGGGATAAAGTGAGACAAATGAATAAATTTTAGAGGTATAGTATGAGAAGGCAGTCATTTATAATCATCCTGGCGTTTCTGATTGCAGTGACTTTGTTAACTGCATTGGATTATGACCCGGATTTGTTTTATCCAAACACCATCGTCACCTGCTTCAAGATGGAAGCCACAGGCAATTTTGAAGGCATAATAGATTTTTCCAGGCAAGACGGCGTCGTGCAGACCACGATGCCGACTTTCAATGAACTGGCAAAGAAATTCAATATTGTCGACCTCAGGCAGATGCATCAGAATCTCAAAATGCCCGAATTCAATGAAGAAGGCAGATATCTGCAATGCGTTTACAGAGTCATCCTTGCTGATGACAAACAGATGGATGCAGCGCTGGCTGCGATTGAAAAAGACCCCAATGTCCTGTTTGCCGAATTCGATGCCATTATGCGCAGCAAACTGGTTCCCAATGACCCGCTCATCAGCCAGCAGTATGCTCTGGGCGTAATGAAAGTTTATGATGCCTGGGATTATGTCACAGGTGGTGACAACATCATGATAGGCATCTCGGATTCAGGCATCAAATGGAACCATCCTGACCTTATGGACAACATCTGGATCAACCAGGCAGAACTGCCCGGAATGACCATAAACTGGGCTGCAGGCACTGTCAGCGGAGGAAATGGTATTGACGATGACGGCAATGGCAAAATCGATGACGTCATCGGCTGGGATTTTTACAACAATGATAACAACCCCATTCAGACTTACGGCAGCAACTATCACGGCACTCACGTGGCAGGTTGCGCCGGCGCTGTTTTTAATAATGCCATCGGCGTGGCAGGCACCTGTCCAGACATCAAAATCATCAGTCTGAAAGGCTCATCCAACGTCAACCCTTCTTCCGGCATTTCCTATGGCTATGAACAGGCTCGCTATGCTGCCGAAAACGGCGCATCAGTCGTCAACGCCTCCTGGGGCGGACAAGTCAGCAGCCTGAACAATGCCAACCTGCATGTGAACTATATTACAGCTCTGGGCTGTCTGTTTGTGGCAGCCGCCGGAAATGATAATGTTGAACACGGACCCAGCTACATTGACGCTCCTGCTGATTGTCCCAATGCCGTGTGTGTAGCAGCCACCGATGCCAATGACCTGAAGGTGGATTTTTCGGATTATGGTGAACCGATTGATATCTGCGCTCCCGGTCAGGCAATCCTCAGCACCATCATCAATAATGACAGCTATGCCGCGGCAGACGGAACTTCCATGGCGTCGCCTCTGGTGGCTGGAATTGCTGCTTTGGTCAAAGCCATCAATCCCAACCTCGGACCTCTGGAAATCAAACAAAGACTGATGGATACAGCGGACTGGATTTATCATTTGAATCCGAACTACGCCCCGCCCAACACCTCCATCTACAAGCTGGGTGCAGGCAGAGTAAATGCTTTTGCCGCCACGATGTATGACAAGATTCCCTACCTCGTGATCGAAGATAATAGTATTGAAGAAATCACTGGTGACGGAGACGGCATCCCCAATCCGGGTGAACTCATCCGTCTCAATCTGCAGCTTACCAACCTGATGGACCCCTTTACAGGACTGATGTGGATGACTGCAGAAAATGTCACAGCCACTTTGCGCTGCAATATGCCCGGCGTTGTGGTGGTTGATTCTGTCTCGGTTTTCGGAACTTTGGGAGCCGGCGCTTCCAACTGGAATCTGACTGACGAGCTCACTTTTGAAACGGTCTCAACTCTTCCTTCCGAGCCCATACCTTTTGAGCTTCATCTGACCGCCAATGCGACTTCGCAGTACCCTTATGAGACCATCAGAACTTTTAATGTAAATCTCTCACTGGTTCAGCCCAACTGGCCCCTCGACCTGAATGGCGCTACACAGTCCTCTGCCTGTATCGCAGATATTGGTGGCGGACCGGAAACAGAAATCATCTTTGGCGACCAGAATGGCAACATTCATGTTATGAATTCTGACGGCACCTCAATGGCAAATTTCCCCTACCAGGCTGCAGCAGCCATTATTGGCTCTCTCGCCTTAGCTGACATCAATGCTGACGGGCAGATGGAAATCGTCGCCAACCTCAGTAATCAGACCATAATTGCAGTAAGTCATACAGGTCAATTGCTCTGGACAGCACCCGCCGGCGGAATTCTGGTCGGCAATCCCATCATTGCCAATCTCAACAATTCCGGCAATCCTGAAATCATTGCTTTTACGCAAAATAGATTCATTGTGGTTTTAAACTCTGACGGCGGCAACTATCCCAATTTCCCGCTCCAGATAGAAGGCGCTATGCTGGCTTCAGGCGCTGTGGGCGACCTCAATGACGACGGACAACTGGATATCGTGGTCGCCACTCTGACCGGAAACCTGCATGCCATCAATTCTGCCAATGCGCAAAGCCTTCCCGGCTTTCCTGTCTCTCTGGGTGCAGCTTCACGCAACCATCCCACCATTGCCAACCTGGATGGCGACGGCTATCCCGAAATCCTGATTCCGACTTATTCCAACAGCCAGCTCTTTGCCATCAATCATGACGGCAGCATCATGTTCCAAAAGAACATTGATCAGCAGGTCAAAGGCGGCGCAGTGGTTGCCGACGTCAATGGCAACGGATACCAGGAAATCGTTCTGGTAGCCTATTCCGGCGATGTCTTTGTGATGAGTTCCGCTGGCATCAATCTGACAGGCTTCCCTGTCAACATTGGCGAAAACGTTGAGAGCACACCCGTCATAACCAACTTTGACGGCTCCAACCTGTGCGGAATCATCTTTGGCGACGCTAATGGCAAACTGCATTCCCTGCGCAGTGACGGAACCGAGTCTCCCAATTTCCCATACACCTTAAGCGGAAACATCAAAGTTTCGGCTGCCGTGGCTGATTTGGACGGAGACGGCGATATGGATATCGCCTTTCCTAATGACGCAGGCTTTTATGTGCTGGATATCAAGCGCTCTGCAGTTTCCTACCAGTGGCCTCTGTTTATGGCTAACAACAGCCGCAGCGGAAACATCTACCAGAACACTCCCAATCAGGATAACACCACTCCTGAGCTGGTTACATTGCTGTCAGGCAACTACCCCAATCCTTTCAATCCGGAGACCACCATCAGCTATTCCATCAAGAATTCCGCTGAGGTCAGCATTGACATCTACAATCTGAAAGGACAGAAGGTGCGCACCCTGGTCAGTGATAAAAAAGCTGCCGGCAATCACAGCGTAGTCTGGAATGGCACTGATGACAGCAATAAACCTGTTTCCAGCGGCGTGTATTTCTATCGTATGCAGGCTGGAGTTTATAGCTCCACCCGCAAAATGATGCTGATGAAATAATTCATATTAACTTTGATGAGTTAAGCCACTGCTGGATTCGGCGGTGCCTTTTTCTATAGTAGCTGCGTAGGGGTCGGTCTTGTGCCGACCCACATCATTTGAGCCGTGGGGGTCGGTCTCGTGCCGACCCTCACTATGGGCTGGCA
>JAWOHU010000149.1:0-2529 GCA_046485025.1 Cloacimonadaceae bacterium (SeqCode)
ATTCCTGCGAAGGCAGGAATCTTATTCTATTGTGGCACGGACAATCCTGTCCGTGCTTTTTTTTGTATCGGCAGACGCCTCGTCTGTCGTCATTCCTGCGCAGGCAGGAATGGTCCAGGTCAATATCTGCGTTGCTATTAATTATTGATTTGAATTATGTTTTCCTGCAAGTTGTGCACTTGTTTTGGTACCAGCTAAACCTTGATCCGCAGGTGGGACAACTCCACAGTTTTTTTTGATGCTTGAGCCAGGCAACTCTACCCATTTTTTTTATTTCTTCCAGGTTGCCGATTATACCTGATGTGTGGGGGAGAACGGATTTTATCCGAATCAATTGCTCCAGCATCTGATTTATCAAATCACAAGGATAGAATTCACAATCTATGCAGTATTCAACACCTTTTTCCCTTGCACAACTTCTGATTGGACATCGCTGACATCCTTCAAAAACTGTTTCAGTTTTACAACCCAGACATTTCACTTCCGCTTCAGTTATATAGCTGGAAAACTCCTTGGGTAAATCCTCCCAAGTTACACCTCTATTGAGTTCCAGTGCTTTAGTGTAAGCTATCAAGATCTCACAGGCACCACAATACAAACCGCAATATGAATCTTCTAAAACATCGCAGGCTTTAATATCATTCCGGTTCATCATAACTCCCTCTTTTTTACAAATAAACTAAATAAAATTATGAGGTTCTTGAATTACATATAAAAACCCATTAAACGTAATGGGAGAAACAGTGCATCAGACTTCACATTCCCCAAGAGTAACATCAAAACCATTGCTTTTTAGCAGTTTATATACTAACCAGGTTTCTAAAGATTCTTTTTTTGTCTCCTGTTTGCTGTTGCAACAGACTACTTTTTCTTTTTTTCCCCGCCATAAAATTCAGTCAAGCAAATAACTGATAACAAGGGATTCTGCCAAAAATTCTGCTGCCTTTTTTTATCCTGCATTGTATGCAATAAGCAAGTAGAGCCTTTTTCCAAAAGGCTTTCCTCATTGCTCCATTTAAAAAAAGGAGCTACTTAATGAGTATTTCAGCCAGCTTCCAAAATGACTTCGGCAATATTTTCCCTTGCCAGAAATCGTCTCCACAATTAAATAAATACTGACGCTCTGTCTGATAGGTCTTATTCATCAGGATTATGATAGTTCAAAGTAATTATGGAAGGTCTGCCGATGTCAGTCAAAGTCTTTTGCACAGCGTTTCTACTGATTATCAGTCTGTCACTCGTGCAGGCAAATATTGCTCTCCCGCATCCCTTCTTTGAACCTGAACTGACAAGATTTTCTGACTACACGGGCAAGATAGTTGAAATCAGAGGTTTTCACAATTTTCCCGGACAGGAATTTTATCTTGTCAATGCCATCGATAGCCTGATTTTAGAACAGATAATCACGTCTGAGACACTCAGAATCATCACCACCGGTCAGAAGAAATATTACATCTCGATGGACTCCACTTTGGCAGCCTGGCAGCCCGGCAGGAAATACGGCCCTGAGAAATATTATATCTCGACAAGATCGACTTTGCCAGTTCAGAAGAAATACAAACCCGGCACTCCGGAATACGAATTTTTCAAGCTAGTTGAAGCAGATAGGATAAACAGGGGTCCTGAATCCTCTTGGCCAAAACCTGTATATTCCAAGCCGATTGGATTTCCCGACGACTGGGGTTATAAAATCAAGGGGACCAAAAAGAAAATGGTTAGCTTTTCAATCCAAATATCCAATGAAAAAATGACAGATGAAACGCAGGAAATCCTCAACCCCAGCATGAGATTCAGTCTGGAACCTGACAGAAGAAACTATCCCAACAGCCAGTATTATGATGACCGGGGCGATCTGAACCTGAGAGGGTTTATCTGGCAGACTTTGAGCCGTGAATATTATGTCAGGAAATTCCATACTTTCATCTCCAAGATTGATAAACGTAATAATTATCAACACTTTTCCCCTGAGCGCAGAGCCTATGAACAGCGTCGGAAATGGTATCGCCTCTACAATAAAACGCTGGGCTACAAAAATAATCATCAGCTTCTGCACGAGAGTTATGAACACGTGGAAACAGTGATGAGAGAAAACCGGCGCGCCTATGCCGGGTTCTTTCTGTTTGCCGCGTTACTGACCATTCTGATTGAACTGCTGGTGCTCTTCATTTTGTTTAATCCCATCACCCTGCTGCCGCTCAAAGAAAATGCCGGCACACTTGTTCTGGCCTGCGTTTTGGGCACGGGTTTCACTATCACTATCCTCTGGTGGGCGCTGCCAAGTCTGCTGCACACCTATGCCAAAATCACTATGGGCGGGGAACTTTTTGCTCTCATAGTGGAGTCATTTGTTTACTATTTCGCCATCAGCAAAATCAGGTATCTGCATGCCTTTTTCCTGTCATTTTTCTGCAATGCGATGTCCTATCTCTTTGGTCTCTGGGTTTTTCGCATGATATTTCTCTTCATTTGATATCTGATTGCAGGACAGGTTTTTATCTGCTGTAAACGGGGATATTCATCCCCGTTTCT
>JAWOHU010000260.1:0-3052 GCA_046485025.1 Cloacimonadaceae bacterium (SeqCode)
TAAATCAGAATGAAGCCGACAAAACCCCAAAACATGGCTGAAATACCATGCAGCAAGCTGTCCCACCAACTGTATCTATAGAAATAGGAATGAATTTCACCCAGATACATAGAGGCAAAAATAAAAATCAGAATGATGAACTTTAATAATGCCGGGATGTGGATTTTTGCCCATTTGCTATAGAGATCAGGCATCAGAAACATAAACAAAGTCAAGAGTGAAACGGATAAAATATTCCATTCCCGCCCTAATATATTCAAAAAAATGGCAATTACAGTGAGTAAAACAAATATGAATTTTAGCATCTCAACGGAATTTTTCATAGTGGGCAATTTCATTTGGATTCTCCTATCCTCGACATAACAGGCTCAGGCAGACAGTTGTTGACATGGTTTAAAAAGGCTCTCTGACTGCTTGTGATTGCTTCTCCCTGTTTAAAATTCTCAACATAGTCATTATTTCCTTTTACTCAGATTGACAAATAGTGTCAAGCAAATTTGTCTAATTGTGAATTTAACGTAAGTTTAGTGATGCTCTGTCAGCTTGAATTCAGTTGACAAAAATGCAAGTTTCCGAAGCTTGAAATCAGACTTGCGTCCCTGTAGCTCAGCTTGGATAGAGTGGCACCCTCCGAAGGTGAAGGTCGGGCGTTCGAATCGCCCCAGGGACGCCATTTATTATAAATGAATTTTGTTGAGTGTCATCCTGAGCTTAGTCGAAGGATCGACACGTTTGGCTTGTTCCGCATTTCGACTATGCTCAATGTGACAAGCCGGATGATTCAAGAGAAATCGTAAGGAAAATATGCCAACTGATATATTTATTTCCATAGAAGAAGTCTCCAAACAGATTGCCGGCAGGGTTTTGTTCGAGCCTGTCAGTTTCGGCATTCACCAGAATGATAGAATCGGTCTGGTGGGCGTCAACGGCAGCGGTAAAAGCACTCTGATCAAAATGCTGTTCAAACTGGAGGCTTGCACAACGGGAGAAATCACTTACAGAAATGAACTTACGGTTGGCTATCTGCCCCAGATTCCGGAACTTAACTACAATCTTGATGTGCTGTCTCAAGTCTTGTCAGAAGCGGATTTGAGCAAAGAAGATCACTGGGAGGCTGAACACAAGGCAAAAGCCATCCTCTCGCGCCTGAAAATGCAGGAATATGAAAAGCCTGTGGCACTTTTGTCAGGAGGGCAAAAACGCAAAGTTGATTTAGCAAGAGTTATGCTTAAAAAGCCTGATGTCCTGCTGCTGGACGAGCCGACCAATCATCTGGACCTGGATACGATTGAATGGCTGCAGGATTATCTGCAGAGCTATCCAGGCGCTGTTTTGCTCATCACCCACGACCGCTATTTTCTGGATGCAATCTGCAACAGGGTTCTGGAAATCGAACAGCAGAAAATTCATATCTACGACGGTGGCTATTCTGATTTTGTGGAAGGTCAGATTATCCGCCAGACTGATGCTTCCAGAAAGGAAATCCGTCGCCATGCTCAACTTAAAAAGGAACTGGATTGGCTCAAAAGAGGAGCTAAAGCGCGCACCAGCAAACCTAAAAATCACGTGGACAGAGTCAAGGAACTGCTTTCCAAATCATACCTTATCAGCAATCAGGAACTGAGTATTTCCTTTCAGACCAGGCGATTAGGTAAAACCATACTGGAACTTCACAACCTTTCCAAATCATATAATGACAAACAGCTGTTTAATAGTATTGATCACAACTTTCAGCCCAAGGACAGAATAGGTATAATAGGTCCCAACGGATGCGGAAAAACGACTCTGCTGAGGTTGATGACAGGTGAGGAAAAACCTGACAAGGGCAGCGTCAAAAGCGGCTTGCATACTCAATTTGCCTACTATCGTCAGGACCAGGAAGACCTCAATGCCAATGTTTCCGTGCTGGATTATGTTAATCAGTTTGCTGATGTGATCAAAACTGCGGATGGAACAAAGTTTTCCGCTTCCGAGATGCTTAAACGTTTTCTATTTGACGGCAAGATGCAGCAAATGAAAGTCAGATCGCTTTCCGGAGGTGAAAAGAAACGCCTGCATCTGCTGGTGTCATTAATGTTCGGCAGCAATTTTCTGATTCTGGATGAGCCGACCAATGATTTGGATATCCGCACTCTGGAAATTCTGGAAGATTATCTGGATGCCTATCACGGCTGCATTGTGGTGGTTTCACACGACCGCTACTTTCTGGACAGAGTGGTGGACCACATCTTTATTTTTGAAAATGGCAGAATCCGCAAGTTTGCAGGCAATTATTCAGACTACCTTTTGGTGCGTCGCTTTCAGGCAGAGGAAACAGCAGAAAAGGAAGCTGCCGGGAGCGGCAAAAAGGACATTTTAAGACAGGGAAGAGCTGCAAATGCCCTATCCTGGAAGGAAAAACAGGAACTGCTTGCACTGGAAAGAGTTATCGATGAGGGCGAGCAGGAAACAAGCAGGTTGGAAGACAAACTTAAAAATGCATCAGAGAATCTATCGCATACAGATTACAAAGAAATCAGCGACAAAATAGAAAGTCTGAAAGAGAAGATTGCCAAAGCTCTGGAACGCTGGAGTGAGCTGGCAGAAAGGGATAATCAGAGTTAAGAATTACCGGTAAATAAAAGTTGGTGCTGGAGGGGGGACTCGAACCCCCACGAGCGTATCGCTCACTAGTCCCTGAAACTAGCGTGTCTACCAATTTCACCACTTCAGCACAACTATCAATGTTCAAATCCCGAAAGGGCTTCTTTTTGTCAAGCAGAAACTACTATCTATCCTTATAGAGTTTGGCTGCTGCAATAAAATCACGGAAAATGGGATGCGGTTTGGCAGGCCTGGATTTAAACTCGGGATGGAATTGCACTCCGATATGAAAATCGTTTTTGGCATATTCCATAATTTCAACTAAAAGCCCGTCCGGAGAGGTTCCGGAAAAAATAATGCCCTGCTCAAACATCGGTGTCCGGTAATTATTGTTGAATTCATAGCGGTGGCGGTGTCTTTCAGATAACTCTTTGCTCTGATAGATTCTTTCTGCCAGAGAACCGGGAGT
>JAWOHU010000069.1:0-4015 GCA_046485025.1 Cloacimonadaceae bacterium (SeqCode)
AAGGCAGAAAATCAGTCAAGCAAAATTATCATCATCAGTGACTTGTTTCCCATCCTGAATAAAGAACGGATTTCCGAACATCACTTCCTGTACTTAATCCTCGCGGCATCCACGCGGGGTCCACCCGGGGTCCACGCGGGCTGAGCCCGGGTGGATGCCGCGTGGATTAAGGGCAGGAAGTGATGTTCGGAAATCCGTTCTTTATTCAGGATGGGAAACAAGTCATTGATGATGATAATTTTGCTTGACTGATTTTCCGGCTTATTGATTTTTGCGCAATAAAGAAGCTGTCTGCTTCTACCTTACGGCTGAGAATGCCGGTAAGGTTATATTAAATAATAGAGTTATATTACATAGCAGGCGGATATTTTGTCCGCCTTTTTTTATTGTCTGTTGACTTTTGGGTCAAATACAAACAGGCAATAGTCATGGAGGTTCCCATAATAAGGTTCAGAAGAGGAAAGGCAAAGACCAAAGAGGTCGTGCCCAAGGAAAGAATCAATCGTCAGATTACAGCCAATGAAGTAAGATTAATTGGTGCAGACGGCAAGATGCTGGGCGTGGTCAAAACCAATGAAGCGCTCAGAAAAGCTGATGAATCAGAGCTTGATTTGGTGGAAATTTCTCCCACCGCCGAACCGCCGGTCTGCCGGATAATGGATTTCAGCAAATACTATTACCAGAAAGAGAAAAAAGTCAAGGAAGCCCGCAAAAAGAAACACGAGGTGGAAATTAAGGAAATCAAGTTTGGTCCCAATACCGAGGAGCATGACTATAATTTCAAGAAAAACAACGCCATCAAGTTTCTGAAGCAGCATAACAAGGTCAAATTCACGGTCAGGTTCAGAGGACGTCAGATGGCTCACAAAGAGCTTGGCTATGACGTTCTGGAAAGGCTGAAAATGGAATTGCAGTTTATGGCTGACCCTGATGCTGATCCTGTAAGCGAACGCAACCTGCTTTCTATGATTATGACTCCCAAAAAGGATTTGGACAAGATTCTGGAAAAAATTGCCAAGGAAAATGAAGCTGAAAGTGCAGAGCAAACTGTTACAGCAGAAGAAATCAAACCAGCCCCCGCACCAGAACCTGAGACTGAAGTCGAGACTGTGGTAGAGCAAAAACCCAAGGCAGTAACCAAGCCGAAGGCAAAACCCGCTGCCAAACCCAAAGCGTCCGTCAAAAAGTAATTCCTGACACTGAAGCAGAAAATATACGTTAAGTTTAATAAAACTAAGATAGAAATGTTAGAATAAAGGAGATAAAAATGCCGAAAATTAAAACCAATCGTTCGGCTGCTAAAAGGTTCAAGGTCACCGGGACAGGTAAAATAGTCCGCCACCACGCCAAGGCAGCTCACATTAAAACCAAGAAAAGTCCAAAGTTAAACAGACAACTGCGCAGTAGCGCCATTGTCAAAAAAGTTGATGAAAGTCGCATCAAAAGAATGTTGGGAATATAAAGGAGAGCAAAAATGCCAAGAGCAACAAATAACGTAGCAGCAAAAAAACGCCATAAAAAATACTTAAGAGCGGCAAAAGGCTATTGGGGTGCCCGCAGTAAGACATATAAAATTGCCAGACAGACCGTGGAAAAAGGTCTGACCTATGCCTTCAGAGACAGAAAAGCCAAAAAGAGAGATTTCAGAAGACTCTGGATTGTCAGAATCAACGCAGCCTGCAGATTAAACGACATCAGCTACAGCAAATTCATCAACGGTCTGCACAAATCCAACGTGGAAATCAACCGTAAAGTTCTGGCTCATCTTGCCTGGCATGATGAATCAGCTTTTACTAGACTTGTGGAACTGGTCAAAGGTAACTGAGAAGGACAATTAAAGTGCAGCAGCAATTAGCGGAACTCGTCAGATTGGCTGCTCAGGAAATTGATAACTGCCAAACCCTGAATGATTTGGCTAATGTCAAAGCCAAATTCCTGGGCAAAAAAAGTCAGCTCACCCAGCTTTATGCAAAAATGAAAGAAGTGCCTGCCGAAGAACGTCCCGCCTTCGGACAAAGTCTGAATCAAGTAAAAGTTCAGATGGAAGCCAAGCTCTCCGCCAAAGAGACAAACCTGAAACAAAGCTCCTGGCAGAAAGGCAAAGACACTTCATCAGACCTCACGATGCCAGCTTTTGTTCCGGCTTTTGGAGGTCTGCACCCTCTGACCAAAGTTCAGAGAGAGATGGAAGATGTCTTTCTGAGCATGGGCTATGAGATTGCAGAAGGCTTTGATATTGAAGACGAGTTTCATAATTTTGATGCACTGAACACGCCGCAGGACCATCCGTCCCGCAATCTGGCAGACACCTTTTATTTGAAAGACGGAAACCTGCTCAGGACTCAGACATCCACGGTGCAGGTCAGAGTAATGGAAAATTATCCCCCGCCCATCAGGATAATCTCTCCCGGCAGATGCTACCGCAATGACAAACCCGATGCTTCGCACTCGCCTGTGTTTCATCAGATTGAAGGTCTGGTGGTGGATGAAGGCGTTACACTGGCTGATTTACGCGATTCCCTGGTGAGTTTTGCCAGAATTATGTTTGGCGAAAAAGTGCGCACCAGAATCAGACCGCACTTCTTTCCTTTCACAGAACCTTCTGCAGAAATGGATATGAGTTGTGTGATGTGCGGCGGCTCAGGCTGCCGGGTTTGCAAGCAGTCAGGCTGGCTGGAAATAGCCGGCGCCGGAATGGTTGACCCCAATGTCTTTGACATCCTGAACATAGACTCTGAAAAATACACAGGATTCGCCTTCGGGATAGGGATAGACCGCATCACAATGCTCAGATACAATATACCCGATATGAGAATTTTGTTCGAAAATGACCTGCGGGTCCTGAGTCAGTTCAGATAAGGAAAATGTTATGCAGATATCACTTGAGTGGCTGAAAGACTATATCAAAATTGACGCTGATGAGCAAAAACTGACTGATTTGCTGACTTTTTCCGGAATTGAAGTGGAAAATGTAATCCACTATGGAGACCTGTCTGCCAGCATCATCACTGCCAAAATCATTGAAGTTGAAATTATAAAAGACAGCGACCATCTGATGGTCTGCCAAGTTGATACAGGTTCTGAAATAGTGCAGGTTGTATGCGGCGCTCCCAATTGCAGAAAAGACATGGTGGGAGTTTTGGCTTTGCCAGGCACCATAATCGCTGATTTCACAATCCGTAAAACCAAAATCAGAGGTATGGAGTCCTCCGGAATGCTTTGTTCAGAAAAGGAACTGGGGCTTTCAGATGACCACAGCGGAATCATTGTTCTGCCTTCCGAAACACTTATCGGATTCTCTGTAAAAGAACTTTTCAAGCTTCCGGACACATTGTTTGAACTGGAGATTACGCCCAACAGACCTGACCTTTTGGGCTATCTGGGTGTCGCGACTGATCTGGCAGCAAGCCTTGATGAAAACGTTATAGAGCCTTCCATTGAGAATATTAACGAACTCGAAGCTGCTGGATTCCCTGTAGAGGAAAGCCTGACTCTGAAAAATCTCGAACCTGAATTATGTCCCCGATATGTTGCACGTGTGATAAAAAATGTCACAATATCCGAGTCTCCCAATTGGCTGAAGCTGAGATTGATCAAGTCTGGCATGCGTCCTATAAACAATATTGTTGATATCACAAATTACGTTATGCTGGAGACTGGACATCCTCTGCACGCATTTGATTATGACAAACTGCAGACTGAGGAAGGCAAATCTATCATCAAAGTCAGAAGAGCCGCCGATCAAGAAGAATTTCCCGCTCTCGACGGCAAGACCTATATTCTGGATAGTCATAATCTCGTCATAGCTGATGCTGAGAAACCTATAGCCTTGGCAGGTGTAATCGGCGGCATGAATTCTCATATTACTGAAACTACCGGAAACCTTGTTCTGGAAGCTGCCTGTTTCAATCATTCCTCAATTAGAAGGACAGCCTATAAACATAAGCTTTCGACTGATTCGTCCTACAGATTTGAGCGTCACCTGGCACCGGAAACAGCAGAATTTGCAAGCTGC
>JAWOHU010000095.1:0-4464 GCA_046485025.1 Cloacimonadaceae bacterium (SeqCode)
TCAGCTACCTGGCATACCATTACAACGACCCGCTTGACAGCGGCAACCTGGATGTTTACAGCTATTACTCTGCCGCTCAGCCGACTGTCGTGTTTCAGGGTGTATCAAAAATAGAAGGTTATCAGCCCGGAAACGATGTGTTTTACAATCAACTGGCAACTCAGATTGCCAATACTGATGCCAAAATCAGCTTGACCAATCTGGATTTTACCATCGTCGGAAACAATCTGAATGGCTCTGTGCGTCTGAATCTTCTGGACCAGACACTGGCTACAACAGGACTGAAACTGAAGTATGCAGTCATCGATAAATTATCTGAAACCAACTATTTTGGTTCCACAACTCCTTGCCGTAACGTGGTCTTGGCGAAAGGGACAAAGTCTTTACTAGCAACGGATATGGACAATTCAGTCAGCTTTAGCCTGCCTCTTGACAATCTACCTGTCGCTTATAACAACACTTTGCCCAACGACAGCTATCTGGTTATCTGGGTGCAGGTTACACCTGATCCCTTCAATAATGACGCGATGATTTACAACGCGCTGGAAGCTTACATTCCGGTTAACTGATTGTAATTAATGTAAATAGAGGTTATAATGAAAATCTTCATACTTGCTTGGCTCCTGCTTCTCTCGGCAGTTTTTCTGGGTGCTGAAACCATGCCGGATTTCACTCTGCCAGATTTGAACAACAAAGACGTGACACTTTCAGAATTATTGAACAAAGGTCCCATTCTGATTGATTTTTGGGCGACCTGGTGCGCTCCCTGCAAGAAAGCCATGCCAGCTCTGAATAAACTGGCAGAAAAATATGATTCCCTGACGGTTGTGGTCATCTCGATTGACGCGCCCAAGGATGTCGCCAAAGCCAAGAGCTATCTGAAAAGCAATAACTACAAATTCATCAGTCTGTTTGACAGCGAAAAGAAGCTCGCTACCAAACTCAATATTGTCAATCCGCCTCATACCTTCATTCTTGATAAGGTGGGCGAGATTATTTACACACATGAAGGTTATGAATCCGGAGCAGAAGCAGTTTACGAAGAGAGGATTTTGTCATTGCTGACTCCGGCTGAACCTGACGAGTTAGAACAGCTTGAAGAAGAGCCGACAGAGCTGCTGCCGGAAGAAGAAACCGATCCAATCAAAGATCACACTCCCTGCGGGAATCACAAATGAGAATCAGAATTCTGCTACTGCTGATTTTACTTTTTACCGCCGGACTGCTCAGTGCCCAAGAGCTTTATTTAAGCGGTCTGAACGAGATGAGCTATATCTACAGAACGGCTCAGGATTCGCTTAATTCATACTTCCGTGACGCTTTCAGCTTTTCGCTGGGCTACAAGGATTTTTCTCTGGGTATCAAGTTTCTGGCAGAACTGCCCAAGTATTCCAACGACCAGAATCAGCTTCTGGACGAGCTTAATCCCAACCGGCTCTCAACTCAGTGGACAGAACGCTGGCTGGAATTTGAACGCGATAACCTGATTCTGCATGGCGGAACGATTACTGAGAGCTTCGGCAGCGGAATGGTTTTCCGCGCCTGGGAAGATATTGAATTTGACTCTGATACCCGTCTGGACGGCTTTCTGATTAAGTATAACAGAACTGCCAAACTGAAAGCTTTCTATGGCGCTTTGCCCAACCGCAATCAGCCTGCTAAGAACGACCTCGTTTATGGCGCTGACGGAGCATATCCTCTCATGCAGAATATCGATCTGGGTGCTTCCATTTTGACCATGAGAACCCTCAATGCCCTGGGTGTCTATAATCAGCAGGATGTCTATGCCGGTAGGATGAACCTGACTCTGGATCTGGCAGACGGCGGAGTTGAATTTGCCAAAACCTCACTGTTCAATAACAGCAGCGCCAATTATACAGGCACAGCCATCAACGCCTATGCCAATCTATATCTAAATCCGTCTATACTCAAATTCCTGACTCTGGGTGCCGGCTACAAGTTTTACGATAATTTCCAATACCGCAATCAGGACCTCAAGACTTTTACCTATCACGATGAAACTTTGTCCGACAGCCAGATCACCGGTGTCGATGAAGAAGGCCTGCAAGGCTCGGTTGCAATTGGTCTGACAGATGTTCTGACTCTGAATGCCAACTATGCCGAAGCTTGGAATTCCTCTTTCCATAAAAGGCTGAGCGACCTCTATACCTCGCTTGAATGGCTGTATGGCGATAAAATCCTGCTGGCTGAATATGGTCACACAGAAAAGCTGGACAAAGCCATTGACCGCTGGCAGCAAAACATCATCCCGGCTCTGAGTCTGAGTATGCCCCTGGGTAACTATTCCTTTGCTGCCAAAGCTGAATATGAATACGTTGAAAAAGACAATCAGGGCGACGTTGACTGGCACTATGAACCTATGCTGCAGTTTGACCTGGGCCTGCGCAAACTGTCCGTTTCAGTGTCCGCCCAATCGCATTGGCAGACCTCGGCAGATATTCTGGATGGCAGATACTGGGCAAATTGCGAAGTCAAATATGCCCTGTTCAGTCACACAGGCATCACTCTGTTTGCCGGTCAGGAAGCCGGCGGAAAAGTCTGCCGCAATGGCATCTGCCGCTTTGTAGCTCCCTTCCAGGGCGTAAAACTGGAAGCTACGACACGTTTTTGATTAGATTACTAATCTAGATTTTCATACTCTAAGGAGAAGAAAGATGTTCAGGATTTTGATTATTGCAGCTTTGCTGCTGTGGACTGTCTGGCTCATAGCCGTTCCGCCCTTTGTGCCCAAAACCACTATTGCAGAGGATTTTGCCACTCTTGGCTGCGTGAGCTGTCTGGATGCAAATGCCGGTCTGGATGTTTTGCACAGCCAGTATCATCCCGGCGAGTTTTTTAGTCTGAGATATTATCTCAATTCCCCTAATGTCGGCAATCCTGATGCTGATGCCAGAGCTGCCTATTATGAGGCGATTCTTACTCCCACCGTGATTTTCAATGGTCTGCAGACTGTCATAGGCGGCGGAACTGAGATAGCCGACGGCAGCACCTATCTGAACATCTTCAGAGCAAAGCAGTTTGCTCCGACTCCGGTCAAGCTCAACATTCAGGATTTCAATACTCAAAGCGGTGCTCTTTCTGCCCGGGTGACGATTGTGGCTGATGACTACTCGCTGACTAATCAGAGTGTCCATTTCCTGCTGATAGAAAATAATGTTACCACTGAAGCAACGCGTGTGGTGAGAGCAGTGCAGACGCAGCCGATTACACTTTCCGGACTTAATAATTATCAGGATTTCAGCCTCAGTTTCACCATCGATCCGTCTTACGTTACTGCCAATCTCTGGGCTGCCGCAGTGGTTCAGCTCAGCGACAAGACAATCCTGCAGACTGATGCTTATCTTGTGCAGCCGCAGTATCAGATTCGAGCAGCTATGACCTGGGGTCAGGAGATTGTCGGTGCTACCAATTTTAACTTTATTTCTGAGCCTGTCTGGTTTTTCAATACAGGTGAAACGGAAAACTTCACCATCAAGCTGGTTAAGGATGACGGTCCTGCTGACTGGTATCTGAATTTCTGCGATGAAGACGGTCTTTGCTATCCGGGCAACATTCCCTTGCCTTTCAGTCTCAGTGCAGGCTCGGTTACCGCCTATCACCTCAACCTGTTTGTCGGCTCCAGCGGAACGGCGCATTTCCGTTTTGTGATTGAATCAGACAACATCCCTGATTACGAAATACCCTTCTCCTACCAGACTGATGACACGTCCAATGACGACAATGTTCTGCCTGTTTCTGTTCTGAGCATTATGCAGAATTATCCCAATCCTTTCAGCGGAAACACCGTTTTCCGTATCAATGCCAAAACCGCTTCCCAGCCCGTTCAGATTGACATCTACAATACCAAGGGGCAGAAAGTCAGTTCCTTGGTCACTTCAGCTCTGAAAGCCGGTCAGAATGAAATCACCTGGCAGGCTGCAGGTCCGGATGGAAAAACTCTACCTTCCGGAATCTACTTTGCCGGGCTGAAAGACAGTTCCGACACTATGACAAAATTGCTTTTAATAAATAAATAAAGATAGAGAGAACAATGAAAAAACTACTATGCCTGACCTTATTCATATTGCTTCTGAGCCTGGCTTTTGCTGCTCAGATTAGTCAAACTGAAGCTCTGCGTGTCGCAACTGACTGGATGCGACAGATTGCTCCTGCCAATCAGATTTCAGAACTGCGACAGGTGACCAATCCTGTTCAAAACAATCAGATTGACTGGTATGAAGTCACCTTTACTGAAGGCGGTTTCGTGCTCATCAGTGCTGAGGACAAAGCTGTTCCCATCCTCGCTTACAACCCTTCCGGCAGTCTCAGTTCCAGTCTTCCGCCCACCAATCTGCAGTGGTTTCTGAGCCAGTATCACGAGGAAATTTCACTCATCAGAGCAGATGAAACCCTGACTGCACATGATGGCTGGCAGGCTCTGCGCAGTGGCGATTACAGTGCCTG
>JAWOHU010000111.1:0-24648 GCA_046485025.1 Cloacimonadaceae bacterium (SeqCode)
GGGCAAATATCTGACGGTGATTACCTTTGCTCTCATCAACGTGGCGGTGAATCTGTTCAGTTTGTATTTCTCGATGCGCAGTATCGCCGGTCAGAGCGGATTGCAACTGGCGGGAGTCAAGTTTCCGACCAGCGGTTTTCTAACGCTGTTTTTGGCGCTGATTCCGCTGGCAACTTTCTATGCCGCTATCCTGCTTTCAATTTCCACCTTCTCGCGCAATATGAAAGAAGCTCGCAGTTATGAGCAGCCGATACTGCTGGTTTCGATGCTGTTGGCAATGAGCAGTTTCTTTCCTGCCATCGAATTGAATAATGGTCTGGCGCTGATTCCCGTGATTAATATTTCGCTGCTCTTCAAGGCAGTGATGATGAACGATTATCAAATCTCGCACCTGTTGCTGACCATTGGCAGCACTCTGCTGCTGGATGTCGCCGCCATCATAATGACAGTCAAACTGTTTAATAATGAGGCAGTGCTGTTCCGCTCCGAAACTGATACCAATCTCAAACAGCTCAGGAAAAATAAGAAGCTCTTCTTCTCGCCTTTCTACGGTCTGATTTATTTTGTGCTGGCTCTGCTGGCTCTCTATTACCTGGGCGGCAAATGGCAAATCAAGGAAATCACTTCCGGTCTGATAAAAACGCAAATTATTATCATACTGCTGCCGGTTTTTCTGATTCTCAGGATTGGCAAGTTCAATCTGAAAGAGACCTTAAGAATGAAAGCGACCAAAGCTGCGAACTTCCTGGTGGTGCCGTTCTTTGCTATATCCGCAGCAATTATCGCAGCTCTCATTGGGCAGCTGATCAATATTATTTATCCCTTCCCGCCAGAATATCTGGAACAGATGATGGAACTTCTCAAGCTGCCCAATCTCAGTCTCTGGCAGGTGTTTGCCCTGATAGCTCTGCTGCCGGGAATCTGTGAAGAGATAATGTTCAGGGGATTTCTGTATCGCTTTTTCGAAAACAAAAACAAGTGGTATGCCATCTGGGCAAGCGCCGCGCTGTTTGCTCTCTTTCATCTTGACCCTTACAGATTTATTCCGGTGCTGTTCCTGGGATTCCTGCTGGGCTGGCTTTTGTACAGGACAGACAGCATTTATCCAAGTATACTTTCGCACGCTTTGAATAATGCCACTGCTCTGTTTTTTATGCATTTTTCCAGTCTGGGATTTATGAAAGTGCTGGTCAGTGACGGTGAGAATCTGCACTGGTGGCTGGCTGCTCCTGCTGTTCTGATATTGGCAGCCTGCTTCAGCCTGTTTAACAAAATCAATCGCAACGATGAAATTGTAGTCGGATAAAAAAGGAGTCAGACAATGTGCGGAATAGTGGGATACGTCGGAAAACGCAATGCCCTGCCGATTGTCATAGAAGCTCTGAAACGTCTTGAATACAGGGGTTATGACAGTTCAGGCTGCGGCATTATTCATAACGGAGAACTCCTTGTCGTCAAAAAACAGGGCAAAATAATTGAACTGGAACGCTCTGTTCCTGACCCGTCCCAATGCACCGGCACCATCGGAATTGCACATACCAGGTGGGCTACTCACGGAGAGCCGAATGAAGTGAATGCCCATCCTCACGTGGATTGCAAGAATCAGATTGCCGTCGTGCATAACGGCATCATCGAAAACTACAAACCGCTGCGTGATAAACTCATTGAGATGGGACACAGCTTTACCAGTCAGACCGACACAGAAGTTATCGTGCATCTGATTGAGCAATTTGTAGCTGACGGTCATGACCTGGACACCTCTGTCAGAGAAGCGATGAAACTAGTGGTCGGCACCTACGGATTAGTGGTCATTTCCTCGCTTGAACCGGATAAACTGATTGCTGTGCGTAAGGGAAGCCCCCTCATTCTGGGCATCGGAGACAATGAATATTTCATTACATCAGATGTGGGAGCCACTTTCATTCACACCAAAAAAGTGATATACCTTCAGGATGATGAAATGTGCACGGTCACTGTGGACGGATTTGAGATAACGACTCTGGACAGGAAAAGCGTCAAACCTCAGATTTCAACTGTGGATTGGGATATCACCGCCATAGAGAAAGGCGACTTCAAACACTTTATGCTGAAGGAGATATTTGAGCAGCCCATTACCATTGAAAATGCGTTCAGAGGTAGAATAGACGAGCAAATAAGTTCCAGCCGCCTGGGCGGACTAAATCTCTCAGGCAGCGAACTCAGACGCATCAAAAATGTTCACCTCGTTGCGTGCGGAACTTCCTATCACTCAGGACTCATCGGCAAATACATAATTGAAGACCTGGCACGCATTCCGGTGCAGGTGGAATACGCTTCCGAATACCGCTACCGCAATCCTATCATTCCGGAAGAGACTCTGGTCTTTGTCATCAGCCAGTCAGGAGAAACTGCCGACACTTTGGCGGCGCTGAGAGAAGCTAAAGCCAAGGGTGCATTGGTGATGGGCATTACAAATGTGGTGGGCAGTTCAATAGCTCGCGAATCAGACGGCGGAAGCTATATCCACGCCGGCAGTGAAATCGGAGTCGCCTCCACCAAAGCTTTTACATCACAGGTTACCATCCTTGTCCTGTTGGCAATTTTCCTGGGCAGAATGAGAAATCTCTCACCTCTGCAGGGCCTCGAATACACACGTGAACTGGAAGCCATTCCTGCTAAAGTAGAACAGATATTGTCTCATAATGATTTAATCCGGGACATAGCAAAAAGTATAATGAAGACAAGCAATGCTCTCTATCTGGGCCGGGGCGTGAACTATCCCGTGGCTCTGGAAGGTGCGCTCAAGCTGAAAGAGATTTCCTATATCCACGCTGAAGGCTATCCCGCCGCTGAAATGAAACACGGAGCGATTGCTCTGATTGATGAGAACATGCCTGTTATCGTGATTGCTCCCAAAGACCCGCTCTATGAAAAGGTCTATTCCAACCTGCAGGAAGTCAGGGCACGCAGAGCCAGAATCATCACCATCGCCACTGAAGGCGATACACAACTGCAGGCAATCTCAGAACACGTAATCTATGTCCCTGACACTCTGACCAATCTGCAGCCTCTGCTGACTGTGATTCCCCTGCAGCTTCTGGCTTATCACGTGGCGGATTTAAGAGGTCTGGATGTTGACCAGCCGCGTAATCTAGCTAAAAGCGTGACAGTGGAATAAGGTAAAACTATTGCAGTACTACCTTGGTATCGACCCCGGACGCAAAGGCGGTTTTGCTTTGATAGACGAGTACAAGAACCTGATTTACATTGAGCCTATGCCTTTGCTGGAAAAAGGTTACAACTATCCACTGATGGTCAGTATGATAGAAAAACTGCCTGACACTACTAACATCATACTCGAACTCAAACCCGGCGTCATGGAACAGTCTGCCAGTCCCACCACCAGCTTCGGATTTCACTGCGGAGCCCTCTATGGCATCTGTCTGAAACACAGACTGCAAATAGTATCTCCCAAATCCTGGAAAGCTGAATTTGACGTCAACCGCAATTACAAAGAGTCACGTCAGGATATGAAATTGCGCTCTGTTCAGATGGCGGAAAAGCTGTTCAACCTTAAGTTCAAAAGCACGGAAGACGGTCTGGCGGAAGCTCTGCTCCTGGCAGAATACGGCAGAAGACATCACTTATGACTTCGGATTTTAACATTAGCGTCATGGAATCTCTGGCAGAAACGCATCTGGTCTGTGACTCCTCATATCCTCTGATTACCAATACCACTCTGCAGGAAGAAGCTCTGCTCTATAACCTCGATGTATCTGCAGTGTCAGAACTGATAACAAAATTCAATACTCTGACCGGAAAACAGATTTCATCTGCTTATGACATCAACAATCTGTCAGGAGGACAGAAGGTCATTTTGATGATTCTGCTGGCTCTCCACTCTCCGGCAGAGAATATCGTTTTTACTAATCTGAAAGTATCGCTGGACAGCATAAGACTAAAGGATGTTATGACTTTAATAGAATCCTGCCAAGCTCAAAAACGAGAAATCCTGGTCAGGTGATGATTGTGAATTGGGTTGTTCCTGCAGAGGTTTATCATATCTGGACTGACTTTAGTCTGGAAATAGACAGTGAACTTGTCTTTGCCATAGGCAAGTGCTACCATCTGACCGGACAAAACGGAGCAGGCAAAAGCAGTTTTATCAAGAAAGTGCTGATACCTCAATTATTAAAACAACAATCCTTACAATTCATTCTCTATCTGGAACAGCAGGTACAGAGCCAGCTCGATGCAGTCAAAGCCAATGCCGCTCTGCAGAAACCGGCTATGCATATCAACACGATTGATGAGATGTTTGACTATCAGTTAAAGCAATTGTCCCGTCAGCTTGCTGCAGAACCCAGACCCGTTATCATCATATTGGATGAGACAATTCTCTCTGACCTCATCAATCAGTGGCTGAACAAAGTATCAGTGGAACAGGCCTGCCTGATTTATATCTCTCATCAGGATTTTGATTTCCCCAGTTTTAAGGAGGTAATTAAAATCAATTTAAAGCCAGTCTCAGTCAGCCTTTCAAGGATTGAGGTATGAATCCTCTGCTGAAAATCATAACTCTGCTCATCATCCTGACGCTGTTTATCTGGATAGTGTCTTTCCGGCTGATGGAAAACCTGCCCTGGCAGTTTGCCTTTCTGCTGGTTCTGATTGCCTCGGGAATGCTCAGGTTCGGCCTCAGAAAGTGGTTTAATGAACTGAAACTGATTCTGCCTTTCATTCTTACCATGCTCATTGTCTATGTCCTGATTGGGCTGATTACTGCAAAAATGCGCTATTGGCTGATTTACGGCTTGCTCAGAAGTCTGAACTTTATCAACACCATGTTCTTTATACAGCTTACATTATCATACATTTCTATCAATGATATAATCGCTTTGCCCCTGAGTATCGATGCTAAAAAACACCTGATTCTGGGCAGAGCGCTGTTTAGCCATGCTCTATTGCAAATCGGCAACATCGAGTTTCACCTCAGACTGCTGCACGAATTCCAGAAGCCGAGACTCAGTTTGAGACTGTGGTTTGCTCTCAGGCTGCAGCAATCCTTTGCCATCATCATTATGCTGCTGCGTGAATCAAAACTGAAGGGCGAATTGATTGACAACCGCATCCGGCATTGTTATATTATTAATAACAGAGAAAATCCTTAGGGAGGATGAAATGAAATGGTATTATCTGGTCGGCATCACTATTGCAGTGATGGTCATCACCTTATTTATCAGGATACCTTTGCCGAGCAAGGGATACTTCAATTTCGGCGATGTAGCTGTGGTCTTTTCAGGTCTGTTCCTCGGTTTCAAGGGCGGAGCCATAGCCGGCGGAATTGGTTCTGCACTGGCAGACATTTTGGGCGGATTTCCGCTCTTTGCACCTCTAACTTTAATAGCCAAAGGTCTGGAAGGTCTGATCAGCGGTTTTGCCAAAGATAAGAAAGGCTTTACCTTCTATCTGTATCCTGCCTTGGGTGTCATCATCATGGTGGCAGTGTATTTTGTGGGAGAACTGCTGATGCCGCAAATCGGTATCGGCGGCGCTTTGGCAGAACTTCCCGCCAATCTGATTCAAGCCGGTGGCGGTTATGCCGGAGGCATTATCCTCAGTAAATTAATCAGGCTCTGAACGAAATTTATTGACAACAATATCCCATCCGGATTTTGGTTTGAGCAGAGGTGAACGAACATGATGATTATGAACTCCTAAATCCGTAATAACTGCAACTCGCACACTAAGAACAAATCCATCTGAACAAAGGAGTTTATATGTATCACGACGATTTTGACCAATTTGACGAACTGGAAATAGAATCACAATCCGAAGAGTGGGAAGAGCTTGCTCCGTCTGATGATTCCGCTTTCCTGGCGGCTTTGGGCAGGCAGGCAGACAAACCGGAAGAGATAGAAGCCTCGCTTGCCGAACTGGAACGCCTGGCTTACACAGCCGGAATATCTGTTCTGGGCAAGTATTATCAACGCCGCAATAAACCTGAGAAAGGAACCCTCTTCGGTAAAGGCTGGCTGCAGGAAACCGCTCAAACCATGAAACAGGCAGGAGCCGGACTGCTAATTGTCAATGAAGAGCTCTCCCCCATGCAGGGACGCAATATTGAGCAGGATTTTGACATTAATGTTATCGACCGTACTGAAGTCATCCTCACCATCTTTCACAATCATGCCCGTTCCCGTGAAGCCAGGCTGCAGGTCAGACTGGCGGAACTGGAATATCAGCTTCCCCGACTGCGCAAGCTTTGGGGTCATTTTGACAAGGAACGCGGCAGTATGCGTGCCGCCGGCGGTTCTGCCTCACGCGGCATGGGTGAAAAGCAGATTGAAATTGACCGCCGCATCATCAAGCGTGACATTGCCAAAATCAAACGCATCATCAATGAGATTGTAAAGCAAAAACTGACTCAGCGCAAACAGCGTGAAAAGGTGAAAAAGATCTGCCTGGTCGGCTACACAAATGCCGGAAAGTCCACTCTGTTCAATGCTCTGACCGACGCCGGTGTCCTGGTTGAGGACAAACTCTTTGCCACTCTGGATTCCACCACCCGTCAACTCAAAATGGAAATTGGCGGCAATGTGGTCATTTCTGATACCGTCGGTTTTATTTCCAACCTGCCGCATCATCTGGTGGCTTCGTTTAAAGCTACTCTGATGGAAGTGGAGGATGCGGATTTGCTGCTGCATATGATTGACAGTTCGGATGACAGGTATGAGGAATACATCCGGCAGGTGGATAACGTCCTGACTGAAATTGAAGCTCAGCACATCCCTCAACTGCTGGTCTTTAATAAAATTGACCGCATCGGCGAAAACCTGCTGTCCTTACTGAAAAAGAAATATCCCGAAGCTGTGTTTATCTCAGCGCTGAATCAGACCCATCTGGATGAGCTTAAAAAGCGGATTGATGCTATTGTCTTCAAAGCTTTTTCCTGTAAACTGGTCATTCCCTATTCCGAAACCAGGCTGGTCTCCAAACTGCACGAAACAGCTCAAATCATCTCTGAAGAATATACAGACCAGGGCATTAATCTGGAAGTCATTCTGAACGGCGAGGACAAATACATATTTGAAGAATTCATTGTCTAATTAGTAAATAATATGATCTTGTGTTGCCTTTTCCGCTCATATTGCAATCAAGTGAAGCACAGGCTGACATCAGCGGGAGATCAGCGGGTTTTATTGCTCAATCACCCGCTGAAAACAGCTTTTGCTCTGACTATTTGTATCAGGCGGGATACAAGTAAAACATCTATTGATAAGAGACAGGAAAAAATAATACAGAAGTTATGGACAAAAAAAGGCACAGCTAGAATAAGCTGTGCCCTTGGTGGTAACCTGATATTATTTCAGGATTATCATTTTACGGGTGAAGTTACCTGAATCTGTTTTCAAACGCAGTAAGTAAACGCCTCCGGAAACAGGTTTGTTCCGGTTGTCAGTTCCACGCCAGACAAGAGCATGCTGTCCTGCCGATAGTTTTTCATTGACTAAAGTACGCACTAATTGTCCTTTCAGATTATATACGCTCAGATTGGCATGTGAACCTGATTTCAGACTGAACCGGATGGTTGTTTCCGGATTGAAGGGATTGGGATAATTCTGCTGCAGATATGTATAATTAATGCCCAGATCATCTTCTGCGCCGCTAACCTGAACTACTACAGAGTCACTGGGCTCTGAGTTTCCCATATCGTATACGGCAAGCAGATAATAGGTATAGACATCAGTAGCAGAAATGGGTTCACTGAAATATTGGTCATATTCACTTAACTGGCTGACCATTTCGCCGTTACGAAAAACTTTATAAGTCTCCAGTTCGGGATAAAGTCCTCTTATAACCGGCGGTTGATTCTGGCTTTCTCCGAGTTTAAGTCTCATTTTCCAGTTATGGTTGATGGAAAAGCCGGTAGCAAGATCACTCAAGACATCATTTATAATGATTTGATTCGCTCCTGCAGTAGGTGTGTCGGCATCATCAAGCATTAATCCGCCCGTTGTTTCTATTTCAAAACGGTATGAATCAGTAGGTGAATTTATCGCAAAACCCCAGATCTCAATTTCATTCCACTGCCCCGGGACAGGATCACTTAGCAGATGCTCATACAACTGAAATTCGTCATCAGGATAGCACTGATAAACTTTCAGGTTATACGGCAGATCGGAAGCAGGAACAAAAGCAACGCTGATGATATCCATATTAATACAACTGATCAATTCGCCAGGTGAAAACTTAACACTGGCTTTGTAAGAATCCTGAAACGTAAACGGTACAGAAGTACCTTGGGAATCTTTGCCAAAGATCTTTTTTCCGTCATCCGGGCGGTCCCAGGTAAGTTGCACCATGCCGTTTTCCACTTCCGCAGCAAGGGCTGTAACCTGATGCAGAACGGGCGGGCCAGCTACCACTTCATATACCGGAGTCCAGGTCAGACCGTCTTCATACACAGCAGCAACACCATAAGAATATATCTCACCAAATATGACACCTGTGTCGATAAATTGAACCTGATTAATCAGATTCGCTACAACTACAGTTTCTTCGCCATAATAACGCTCAATCTTATAGCCCAAAAGGACTCTGTCATCAAGGGACGGCGCTTCCCAATTGATCTCTACGCCGGCTACACAGCCAATCAGAGTTACGTTCTGGGGTGGAAGGAGCAGACGGTAATAATGAACTTCACTTTCCCAAATACTCCCATCCTGATATGAGGCAATCAATTGATATCCCACTTCCTCGTCATTACAGACAAGAGAGTCAAGGTAATTGGTTGAGTAGAGAATTGGAGTGGCGGGGATGTCATTTATAGAATGTATGATTACTCCATTCCTTTTCAGATTAATCTGGGATAATCCACCATTAATATGATAAGCTTGTATCAGGATGCTGACATAATCATCACCATTGTCATCACTTTGGAAGCTTATATAAGGCAGGTTGAGAGGAGAAACCATAACCCGGGCAGCATTGGAGATATTACTTTCTCCCTCGGAATACACTGCTATGACATAGTATAAATGTTCTCCCCAGGCAGGATTTACATCTTCATAAAAGGTAAAAGTCGTGGGTGTTGAATTCAGAAGCTGATGATCTTTGTAAAGGTTGTAACCAATGAAGCTCCTGTCGTCCCAGGGTTCAAATTCCTGGCCCAGAACCCTGATCATTGCATCCTGCCAGGGAAGATTCTGCCAAAAAGTATCACCGTCTGACTTATATACAGTATGACTGGTGCTGACATCTGTAACTCCGATGCTGAACATGCTATCCATAACATATTTTACTCCGATATAAAACGGAGTTTGGGGTTGAATTGTCAGCCAGAGAGGGAATTGTACCCACTGAGGATATCCCGGAACATCGGGGATGAATTCAAATATCTTAGGTTCTGAGAACAGCGGTTGATTCAAATCAGGATGACCATCAGTTTCATAAAATCCCACAATTTCAACCTGAGATGATTCCATCGATTTCATCGCCAGTTTAATAGCGCCAATGCTCAATTCCCAATCATTAACATATCTTGTAACCAGATATTCATATTCGTTAACCATAAAAGGATAATAGAATTCATCAGCAGGTGGACTGTCATGAAATAGCTGAAGCGCACTATCACCTGAATTTTCATACACCCGATCCCAGCTGATGTTTGCCAGCGGACCATCCATAGTATTATAAACATTTGCAGTCAGACGGTAAGGTTCCATCAAAGGCTGTTCAGGTACAAGGTAGAAATTATGCATATAACTTTCACCGCTGACAAGGTTAGTTACATATGATGTGCTGTCATCGTATCCGAAAGCCTGGATGCTTAGGTTGACTAATGAATCAGGTTGAACAGGCAGAGAATAATTACCATTGATGTCAGAACGGGTATAACAGTCCCCGTCAGATATCAAAGCCCCGGTTACAGGATGCATATCAAAATCCCATATTTCTCCGGTTAACAGAGCAGGAGTTTGATAGTTCTGGTCACGCAGCACGATATCGTCAAAACGCCAGAACATAAGGTTGGAACTATTGTTACCATATACGCGTAACCTGAACTTAATGGTTCCTGAGCTGATGTAATCAACTAAGTTGTGGCTGAACTCCTGTAGAGGCATATTTATATTGTGCACACCGGTATTATGCTGTTGCAGAGTTAACCAGTTACTGCCATCCGTACTGATTTCGACTGCCATATGCAAAGTAGTATCAGCATTCATGGCAGACCCCAATGTTTTATAATCAAGGTAGAGGGCAGTGCAGGATGTTATGTCAAAGCTGCGTGAAACAAGACTTGAATTGAAATCGTTTATTTCAGGCAATCCTGTAAACCTGAGATGAAAGCCATATACATCCATAATTTTCCAGTTCTCACATACCGGCTCACAGGTCCAGCTATTGGTATATAATCTGCCTGTTTCAAAACCTTCATGCATAAAAACCGCATGCAGGAGAGTGACCATAGTCAATACAGCTATCAGCAGATACTTTTTCATTTTTACTCCTTACTTTATCAATGTCATCTTATGTGTTAAGTTATAATTGCTGCCTTTAATCTTCATAAAGTAGATTCCGGTGCTGCAGGATGCACCTTTATCATTCTTGCCATCCCAAATCAGGTAGTTCATTCCTGCTTTCGAAGCGATGGCAGGATATTTTTTGACAACCTGACCTTTGGTGTTGTAAATGACAATTTCGACTGTCTCAGTTTTAGGTAGATCATAACTAATATTGGTGTTTGCATAAAAGGGATTAGGGTAGTTATCAACTTTAACGCTAAAACTTGGCAAGGGATCATTTTCAACTGAAGTTGATGAATAATCAAGACAGTAAATGCCATTATTGAAAGGATTCATCCACAGTTTGCCATTTCTGTCCGACTCAACTTGTGTTATATGACTGGTGGGAAGGGGTGTGTTGCTGCGGTTGTAAACTGCATAGTTCATTCCGTCATAATAAATCAATCCCTGATCAAGGGTTGCCAGCCAGAGACAATCATTTTCATCAACCGTGAGATCGGTTACGATTATACCTTCCAAATCAGCCACAGAATTCCACGTACTTCCAAAATAGCTGGCAATTCCATTATCAGTGGATGCCCAAATCCTTCCTGCCGCATCTCGCACTAGAGATGATGTTTCCCAACCAGGAAGACCTGAATTCGTCGGGTTGAAGTATTGCCATTGATAGGAAGCCGAATTGGAAATATCCACTTTGTAAACACCAACAACAGTCGACACCCAGACTATGGGTGCGTCGTGCTGTGCCAGAACATCTGTAATTGTATTGGAATATAATCCTGTTACCGTTGTCATGTTATACTGGGTCCAGGCGATGTTATCATAAACAGCTATCCCGTCTGTTCTGGTACCAGCCCACAAGTGACCGTTGAAATCTTCCTGCGCATTGCTGGCATAGATAAAAGGATACCCGGAAGTTTCAGTATCATATATCTGCCAAGCTGTATCTGTTTTTCGGCAGATTCCTCCATACATATCGAATAAATCAGCTGCATTGGAATTAGCATCACCGGTAGCAATAAGTACAGCGCCCTGCCTGTCAAAGCTGACATCATTCACAACATAATTCTGATAATCATTGTAGTTATAATATTCCCAGTTATTATCATCAAATCCCATAAGTGAGGTTTGAAGGGGTATATCACCCCAAACGTACCAGCCTGTTCCAAACCAGGTTTTGCCATTATTATCAGATTTAATATCCCAAATGCTGTTAAGCCCCTTGACCGGAGTATCCGGAAAGATGTCCGGCAGGATAAACTGATTATTTCTGTAACATATCATTGTGTCATCATATAGGGCAATCCACATCGTGTTTGTGCAATCCATAAACAGATTCTGAAGCATGATGTCAGTTAAATACCCATCAGGATCAGCAAGAGCAGCCCAGGTGTCATTCTGGAATTTAAGTATTCCACCAGTGATTGTGTTGATGTATAATTCATCCTGATTGCCGATAGCAACATCCCAATACATATTAGTCAGATCTGTTGTATATTTTGTGAATGTTGTTCCGTTATATTTGAAAAGCCCGTTATCCACACTGCCCGAAAGACAAAACCAGATATTTCCCTGGCTGTCTTCGACAACATTCTTAATATACCAGTCTTTAAGAGGTTCATTCGGATCATCTGCAATCTGTGTATTAAACACATCCCATCCGTTTGCTGTAATATGAAGCAAACCACCACCTACGTATGGATCGGGATCGACATCGCCGGAAAATGCTATCCATAACGAACCGTCATTGGCTCTGGTCATGGACATGACTGTGTTGGAAGGAAGACTTGAATTGGTTTTGGTATAATACTGCCAGCTCTGGTCAGCAGGATTATAACAGGATAGACCGCCATCTGAAAATCCATTCATGGCATAGCCAATCCACAGTTTTCCTGAACTGTCAAATTCAAGACAGGTAATGTTATTGGAATGGAAAGGAGAATCAGTATAATTCATGGTTGACCAAGTCCCATCACTATGCAGCACACTGATCCCTCCACAAAGCTGACTGTCAAAAGCAAATGCAAGGTGCGAAAACCAGTAATTTCCTGATGTATCTCTGGCCATATCAGTTATAAAATTCGAATTCAATCCGCTGTTGGCTGTAGTGAGTAACTCGGAATACAGGAGCTGAGGATTGTACCTGATGACTCCAAATGGACTGGCAAACCATTGATAGGTATCGTCTTCAAAAAAAGATTGATAATTATAGGGATTTGTGTATGCAGTCCAACTGAAATCCGGTCTGTTTGAACTTGCCATCAAATCTTTCTTAACTGCGACTTGTTTACCGTGTTCATGATATGGACGATACACGGCAGTTGGTATTTGTTTCGAATCTGTAATAGCATACAAACTGATACAAAATGCTAAAATCAGCATAATCATTATAAAGTGACGGAATTTCCCATGCTTAAATACTAAGCGAGACATTTTTTCCTCCTTGGTTTTGTTGTAGTATTGATATTATATCTTCCAGCATAAATGGTTTTTCTTTGAATTGGATATTTTTCAATGATAATAAGTTCTCACTCAAATATGGATTTGGAAGATCACGATAAACCAGAATTCTCATATCGTATCCATCTTTCATTGTCCCTAATAAATATTTCCTGTTGCTTTCAGGATCAATATCAAAGTCTATGATTACAGCTTCAATTGCGTCATGATTGTTTTTTATCAGGTTATCAGCTTCAATGATCGTCGTGAGAAAAATTGATTCGACGTCCATCCGTCTCAGGGCTCTGTGCAGAGACTGTTTTAACAACAAGTCTTGAACTACAATAATAATCATTTTTTAAACTCCTTTGCTTTTCATATAAAACAAAAGTTGTTCTCAGAAAATCATATTACGCCGATACTTCCTATCTTTATGATAGAAATACATTTAGCCTATGAGATACACAAAATTCATTATATTCATTATGACTTACTGTATTATTGTGGACAGTCCATTATGAACTATGGTGAGCAATAACGTGGTTTTTTTAAGAAATCTCTGGACAAAAGATGGATTGCTGTTTTTGAGACTTTTATATCTATAATAACGGATGATAGAAATGCAGCAAAGAAAAGTAAAAGAAAACAGGAATGTTATCAAACGGGCTGAGACATTACTAAAAAATGCTTCTGAAGCTTGGAAAAGCGGTAATTACAGCGAAGGCAAGACATATGCGGAGGCAGCCTTAGAGCTCGGAATTATCGAAAGAAATTTAACGATTCAGGCTCATGCATCACATATTTTGGGGACAATCTATGCTTATCTTGATGCCTATGACCTGGCTTTGGAAAATTATCTGAAAGCCCAACGTCTGAACGATAAATTGGGTGAAAAAACCAGGCAAGCTGAAGCCTTGAACAGCATGGGCGATATCTACATCAAGCTATCCGATATTCCTAAAGCTACTGAGTGTTTTGAAAAAGCCCATATGTTGTATCCGGAATATGAGCGGTGCATTAATAATCTTGGCTACCTGAAAATGTTAAAAGGTGAGTTGGATGAAGCAATCCGCTTTTACAGGATGGCGTGCAAGATTTCTGCATCAAACGGCAGTCTGCGCAGCGAGATAATCTCTCATATCAATATATCTGATGCTTTATGTAAACTGGGTAAACCAGAGCTTGCCCTCGAAGAACTTAAGGCTGCAGATATTCTTATAAATAAAGGAAAAATTGAAACTCCCAATGAAATCAGGTGCGCTCTTCTTCTCAACCTGTCGTATGTAAAACAAATGCTCGACGATGATGTGAATGCCTTGTCTCATCTGAACGATGCATTAGATCTTTCTCAAACTGCTCAGCTAAAAGATTACCAACAAAAATCATTTCATATGCTGGCAAGCTATAACGCGGCAAAAGAAAACTGGAAACAGGCTTATTTCAATCTGATGGAATTCACAAATTTAAATACGCAGATACTTAGCAGCAATATGATCCAGAAATTAAGCAATCTCCAGAATTTCTATGCCAAGGAAACCCGCGATCTGATCACCATGAATCTCACAGAAAAATCAGCCCGGCTGGCTACACTTGGGATTTTATCCACCAGCATAACCCATGAGTTGAACCAACCTCTCTCAGCAATTCGTATCTCCTCGGAAAGTATACTGTACTGGATTAAAAAGGAATCTATCGTAATGCCGATGAATTTTAACGTTGAATTGAATCATATCCTCGAAGGGATAAAACGCATAGAAAATGTTGTTCGAATTATCCGGCAGTTCTGGAATTCCGGCAGAGATTCAGTTCTAGTCCGGTGTGATCTTGGCCTCACGATAGACAAATGCATCAGTCTGGTATCCCGCAGGATGTTTGCACACGGAATCACCCTTGAATATGATAATCCAGCTGAGAATTTCTATCTGGAAGTATCTGAGATTCACCTGCAGCAGATTATTATAAATCTATTAAACCATTGTATTAATCTGCTGGAAAACTCTCCTGCCAAACATAAAATCCTGTTAATCAAAACGGATAATAACAAAGGCAGAAACCTACTTACAGTTATGCAGGATGGTTCACAGATTACTGCTGAAATGCTCAGCCGGTTATTTAATCCTTTTAGTTCTGAAGATGTTAACAATGACAATGAAATGGACATTGCAATTGTAAAACATCTTTGTGATAATTACCAGTACAAGCTGAATCCCATACAGCAAAAAAAACAGTTTTGGGGGTTTGTTATTGATTTTGGAGCAAACAGATGAAAGTGCTGATAATTGACAGTGATCTCTTATTTGCGCAATCAATAGGTAATTTCCTTTCCGTCCAGTTGGGGCATAGCACCCGTCATTGCACCAGAATCGAAGAAGGTCTTAATATCTTTGATGAATATGTGCCTGACCTTGTCATAACTGAGTTAATGATGCCCGGGATGGATGGTTTTGACCTGATAGATAAACTGCGTTCTCCTGATAGTAAGTATGATGCAGGTATTTTAATTCTCTGCGGAGAGGGTGATAATGAAGCCCAGATCAAAGCTTTGGAAGCAGGTGCTGATGATGTTTTGTGTAAACCAATTCCACTTGAACTGCTTGCTATCAGAATTAAGAGACTGGAAGAAATTCTTTCGGCAAGACATAAACTGGTAAAACTCAGCACTGATTTCGAATCTGAATTGCAGTTGAGGCTGCAAGACCTAAAAACCGCTCTTGGGAATCTGCAGAAGGAATACCAGAGCGAGTTGGGATTCAGCGGTTTAGGAGTATACAGCGATACGATGAGGCAGATTACTCAGCTCTGTCTGCGAATTCATAAAGATCGCGATTTACCGGTATTGATAACAGGTGAAACCGGAACAGGTAAAGAACTGATTGCCAGGCTGATACATTATGGAGATGAAAACAGTAATCTGCCTTTTATTTCTCTTAATTGTTCTGCCATTCCTGCCACTCTTTTTGAAAGTGAACTTTTCGGTTATGAACGTGGAGCCTTTACAGGAAGCAACCGCGAAGGTAAAATTGGCAAATTGGAAATGGCTAATGGCGGAACACTTTTTCTGGATGAGATTGGAGACCTGCCTTTGGACCTGCAACCCAAGCTGTTGCGTGTTATCCAGGAACAGGAAATGTACCGTGTAGGTGGAACCAAGAAAATACCCTTAGACATACGTTTTCTCTTTGCTACTCATCAGGATCTGCATAAATCCATCCTGGATAAAACTTTCCGTCAGGACCTTTTCTACCGCATTTCGACAATTTATATAAATATCCCGCCCCTGCGTGAACGGAAGGAGGAGATCATTCCCCTGTCCCAGTTGTTCCTCAAACAAATCTCTGTTAAAAAACATATGCCTTTGAAATTTCTCAAAGAAGAAACAGCACAGTTAATTAAGGAATATGACTGGCCCGGTAATGTTAGGGAACTGCTTGGTGCCATGGAAAGGGCTTATCTGATTACCGATGAAGTTGAGATTAGCCCTGATAACTTCAGTTTCTTGTTGCCCAATTCTCCCCTGAATCTAAATTTCTCCTCACGTCGAAAACTCTTCCTGGAATTACCTGAAGCAGGATTAACTCTCTCCGATTTTCAGACCAGGATTATACAAAAAGTTCTGGAACTGCATAATAACAATAAATCTCAAAGTGCCCGATATCTGGGAATATCATTGAACAGACTAAAACGGCTGCTGCAAAGCAAACAAATCTGATTGAATGGCTGATAAGTAAACACATTTCATTGTTTCTCCCTGTCATTAAACCACGCGGCATCTACCCGGGCTCACCCCGGGAGGACCCCGCGTGGATCCCGCGTGGTTTAAGTGGATGAAACACATTCCGGGACACATAGGTCTTGACAGAAAAGCTGTAAGCGGAAAATAGACGACAAAATAGGCATCTTTAGCTCAGCTGGTAGAGCAACTGACTCTTAATCAGTGGGTCCGGGGTTCGAGTCCCCGAAGATGTACCATAATATAAAGGCTGATATGACCTCAGGGACATTTCGGCAAAGTGAATAGACAGCGGTAATTTGCTCTTTGCTCCGCTTTGTAAATGTGCTAAAGTGCTTTTTTCAGAGCCGGCTTTAGCGTCGGCTTTTTTTATTTAAGAGAAAGGAGAAGAAAATGACAGCTTTACATCCTCAGGTTGACACAGCTAAAAACGAATTCGTGTTCACCTCCGAATCAGTCTCGGAAGGGCATCCCGATAAGGTTTGCGACCAGATTTCCGATGCCGTTCTGGATGAGTATCTCAAGGCTGACCCCAGCTCCAGGGTTGCCTGTGAAACGCTTGCCACCAAGAACCAGTTGATTATTGCCGGAGAAATCACTTCCAAACATAAGATAGATATCAAGGACATAGCGCGCCGGACCATCAGAGAAATCGGCTACACCGAACCCTGCCAGGGTTTTGATGATGACTGCAATATCTTTAACCTTCTGCACAAACAGGAAGGCGCACTGAAGGCAATCGGAGACCGGGAAAACACAGGAGCCGGAGACCAGGGACTGATGTTTGGCTATGCCTGCAATCAGACCAAACACTACATGCCCATTCCCATTGCCCTGGCGCATAAACTTCTGCAGAAACTGGCTGAAGTCAGAAAAAACGGTCAGATTCCACAGATTCTGCCCGATGCCAAGTCTCAGGTTACCTTCCGTTTTATCAACCGCCTGCCCGTCGAGCTTCAGACCCTCGTCATCTCGACTCATCATAAGCAACTTGATGAAAAGCAGTTTGGAGAACTGAAGGACGCCATCAACAAGTTAGTGGTCATCCCTTCCTTAAATGAAATTGAAAACGAGAGCATTCATCAGTTTGCCGTCAACAACTGCCTTGTGAAAATCAATCCGCTGGGCATGTGGACAGATGGCGGCCCTGCCAATGACACAGGCCTGACAGGCAGAAAAATCATTGTTGATACTTACGGCGGCTGGGCTCAGCACGGCGGAGGAGCTTTCTCAGGCAAAGACGCCACCAAAGTCGACAGAAGCGCTGCCTATATGGCACGCCACATTACCAAAAGCGTTGTGGCATCCGGACTGGCAGAGGAATGCCTGATTCAGTTCAGTTTTGTGATCGGAGAAATGAGACCGGAGTCCATAATGGTGGACACTTACGGCAGCGGCAAACTGCCTGACCAACAAATCGAAAAACTCATCATGGACAACTTTGACTTGACAGTAAAAGGAATCATCGACTATTTAGATTTGCGCAGACCCATCTTCAAACAAACTGCCAATTATGGTCATTTCGGCAGACTGGATTTGGATTTGAGCTGGGAAAAAGTGAAAGAAATTAAATTCTAAATAGAGACCTCAAAAACAAGGCGGAAGGAAGATATGACAGACAATTTATTTGAGCAGTTAAAGCGCAGCCGTCCGTTCTTTCTGATTGCCGGACCCTGTGTCATAGAAGATGAAAAAACTATGATGCAGACGGCAGAAACTCTGGTCAGGCTTACCTCCGAACTATCGTTGCCCTTTGTCTTCAAAGCTTCCTTTCTGAAGGCAAACAGGACTTCTCCTGACTCGTTTCGCGGTCCGGGTTTGCAAGAAGGTCTGCAGCTGCTGCAGAAAATCAAGACTACTTTTTCTGTTCCGCTTCTGACTGACGTGCACGAGACTACTGATATTAATGCTGTTCAAGAAGTTGTAGATATCATCCAGATTCCCGCTTTTCTGAGCAGACAGACGTTGCTGATTCAGGCTGCCGCGCAGACCGGCAAGATAGTCAATCTGAAAAAGGGACAATTCATGGCTCCGGAAGACATGCGCTCTGCCGCAGCCAAGGTTACTTCCATGCATAATCAGCAGGTCCTTCTGACCGAGAGAGGCACCAGTTTCGGCTATCACAACCTGGTGGTGGACTTCCGCAGTTTTCAGATTATGCATCAAATCGGTTTTCCGGTGGTCTATGATGTTACGCACAGTTTGCAGAAACCTTCTGTAACTGATAAATCCGGCGGCTCTCCGGAGTTCGTGCAGATGATGGCTCAGGCCGCTCTGGCAACGGGATTTGTCGATGGACTTTTTATAGAGACACATCCTCATCCTGAAAAAGCTCTGAGTGACGCTGCCAGTATGCTGGCTCTGGACCAGCTTCCTGCCCTGCTGAAAAGCTGCATCAAAATTAAAGAAGCATTACAGGATTAATATGAATAAAGCGATAAAACCAACTGTGGACTGGCTGTCCATTCAGCTTGTCATCTTCGACTGTGACGGCGTGCTGAGTGACGGCAAAATCATTTATGGTTCAAATTCTAATCTTGAGACCATGGAACTAAAGAACTTCAATGCTCACGACGGCATGGGTTTTATGCTGCTGCACACGGCAGGTCTGCTTTCCGCTGTCATTACAGGCAGGACTTCCTCCGCTTTGTCTAAACGCTGCAAAGACCTGCGCATCAAGCATGTGTTTCAGAAAGTTCAGAACAAGCTCGAAAAAGCAGACAAACTGCTGACAAAACTCAATCTTTCCTGGAGCCGGGTTGTCTATATGGGCGATGACTGGAATGACATTCCCTGCATGCAGCAAGCTGCTTTCTCAGCCTGCCCGTCTGATGCCATGCCCGAAATTCAGAAGCTGGCGGATCTGGTGACGGAAAGAAAAGCCGGCGAAGGCGCTGTGCGTGAACTGATAGATTTTATCCTCAGGAAAAAAGGCGTCTATGAACAGGTCGTCGATTCCTATCTGCGGGAAATCTCGCTCTGAAACAGCTGAAACATCATTTATGAACAGGATTATTCTTTTACTGCTGCTGACAATTCTGCTTTCCGGATGCGGCAAAAGCGTTCTGGACCAGACCACGCCTGCTCTGAACAGAAGTCTGCCGGACGAGACCAGCCGCGATGTCACGCTCTATTCCTACAAAGCTGACAAGGTTGATTACATCCTCACTGCATCAAGGATTGAGCGCTTTTACTCCAATCAGAGGCTCCACGCCTGGCAGGTTAAAATCGTCTCCTATGATGACAAGATGCGCATTACGAGCACTCTGGCTGCCGATACCGCCTATGTGGATGAAGCGCGCAACTTTGTGCAGGCGATGGGCAACGTCGTGCTCGAGTCCTCCAACGGCACCATCAAATCCCAACACATCAACTGGGACCGCAATGTCGATGAAATCTATACAGATCAACTCGTCACCCTGATTCGCGAAGGCAAGACCCTGCGCGGCTATGACCTCAGAACCAATTCCCTGATCAGCTATGCGGAACTCACCACCGTTTCGGCGGAAGGCAAAATCCAAGGCGACGAAATTGACTGGTAGAAAGCTCTTCCTATTCACACTTTTCTTACTTATCACGAGCCTGGCTCTGACGGCTCAGACATCATCTGCCGGAGAGGATTTCCGGCTCATTCATTCCGACAAGCTGTTTTTGAACAAAGTTAATGGTGAAAACATCCTGGAGCTGAACGGTAAAGTGCATTTCTACTATGGCGACACCGAATTCCGCAGCCACCAGGCAATCATCTTTGAAAAGCAGAAAATTGCCCGTCTCATCGGCAATGTCAGAGTCCGCAATGACACGCTCAACACAGTGGCAGACAGCATTTCCTATTATCGCATCACGGAATTTATGAACCTGGGCGGTAACATCATCATCACGGAACAGAAGACCGCCGGCGTATTCAACCAGATGGCAGCCGACTTCGGTTCTTATGATAAACTCAACGACGTTATCAGTGCCCGCGGCAATGTGCGCGCCCTGAGTGCCAAGGATAAAGCCAGAGCCAGTGCCAATCTGGCGCACTGGGACAGGAAAAACGGCTATGCCTATCTGCTGGAGAATCCGCAGCTCTGGTCGGAAGACCGGGACACGCTTTATATCCGCTCTGAAAGGATGGAATTCTTTGATGACGACCGCAAGGTGATTGCCACTTTTGACGTGCTGGCGCAATCCAAAGATTACACTGCCACCAGCGATTTCCTGCTCTATTTTCTGAAAGACGAGAAAGCCATTTTCCAGGGCGAGCCCAAGTTCACATCAGGTTTTGCTGATGCCACTGCCGGGGAGTTTTATCTCTTCTTCAAAGAGAAAAAGCTCTACATGGCAGAACTGAAGGATAGCTGCGTGGTCTGGTTTGCCGAGGAGAAGGGAAAGCCCAAAACCAACTGGGTCAAAGCAGACTTCATCTCAATGAATATCACGGATGATAATCTGGATGACTTTGAGGCGGAAAACAAAGTTACCTATTTCTATCAGCAGGAGCAGGAAGGGAAGAAGGATTTCTTCTCGAACAGCGCTTCCGGCAGTTTCCTATCCGCCACTTTTGGTGAAGACGGCAAACTGGAATCAATGATGATGAAGCAAGGCGTTAAAGGCACGTACATCTTTGAAAACAATCCCTGATGCCCCTCACTTTTTCATATCGTAGAAATATAATTCCTTGTCCTGATTCATCCAACTGTAATGCACCTGACCCACATAGATAGTGTGGTCTCCGCTTTTAACCTGCGTCACCACTTCGCATTCAAAGGTCACTATGCTATCTTTCAGAACCGGCAACTTGTGCAATTTACCGGGCAGAAATTCCACCTTGCCCTCAGTGAATTTATCCATCTCACGTCCTGAATTGGAGCCTGCCAGATTGCACAGCGCGTGCAGTTCTTTGCCCGGAAACACCAGATTGAACCAGCGGTTGGTTTCCAGACAATCTTTGGTGAAACGGCTGTGCCCGATGGAGATAGCAAACATCGGCGGCTGGATGGAGGTGCGCATATACCATTCCGCCGTCATCAGATTGTATCCGCCCAGCGGTTTCTCCGTCACAATCAGAGTCACTTTTGCCGGCAGATGAATCAGCGGATAGGCTTTCGAAAATTCTGTCTGTTCTATCATAAACTGTCTCCCAGTCTGTCTTTATTCTGCGTCAGGAAAATATCATTTGACACAAAAGCTATTCTATTGATTACATGATTATTGTCAATCACGACCTCAAAGGCAGATTGTATGTATCTATATTACAAGGAATAAAGGAGTTTCTATGAAAAAGATTTTGATAGTGCTGATGATTGCCCTGACGCTGTTCACTTTGTCCTGCGGCAAAAAGTCTGTATCCAAGACGAGTGTGCAGTTCTGGCATGGCTTAGGCGGACCTTTGGGCGATGCCTTGAACGAAATGGTCAGAGAGTATAACAAGATCCATCCCGAAGGTGAGGTCATTCTGAACCAGGTAAGCAGTTACGAAGCTTTGTCCCAGAAGCTGATGGCGTCCATCCAGGCAGGCAAACAGCCAGATATTGCGCAGGTGTTTGAAAGCTGGACTTCCAAGTTCATCGAAGCGGATGTCATTGTCCCGATTGAGGAGCTCATCAATGCGGATGAGGCATTTCTGGATAAGAATCTGGATGACTTCTATCCTGTTTTTGTAGCCAGCAACACCTTCGACGGCAAGCTGTGGTCTTTTCCTTTCAACAAAAGCGTCCGCGTCATTTTCTACAACAAGGATGCCTTCGTCCGCGCCAATCTTGACCCCAATCAGCCGCCCGCCGACTGGAGTGCCTTCAGGGCATACTGTAAAACCTTTACGCAGGATTTGGACGGCGACAAACAGCCGGATAAATATGGCACCAACTACAATCCCAACGCCTGGCAATTCATCAATCTGCTCTACCAGGCAGGCGGACAGGTTATTGACAACAAGGGCAAAGTGGTCATCAATCAGAAACCCGGTCTGGAAGCGCTGACCTTTATCACCGACCTCATCAACAAGGATAAATCCGTCTATCTGGTCACCGGATACGCCGGACAGAACGACTTCCTGGCTTCCAAGGTCGCCATGTATGAGGGCAGCAGCGTCAGCATAACGCATATGAAACAGCAGACCATCAATTTCAATATGGGTTACGCCGCGCTTCCCACCTACAAGACTAACAAGAGCGCCATCAGCGGCAGCAATGTTGTCGTCTTCAGAAATGCTGACAAAGTAAAGGAAATGGCTGCCTGGAACTTCATCAAGTGGTTTACAGACACGGAACAAACCGCTAAGTGGAGCGCCCTGACAAATTATATGCCCATCCGCAAAAGCGCTATGGAAACCCAAACTATGATAGACCTGCTGGCTTCTCACGACCAGTATAAAAATGTCTATGCCCAGCTTGACAATGCCATCACCGAACCCCAGATTCCCGAATGGTTTGAGATGCGCCCCGAACTGGAAAAGACCATCGAGACCGCGCTGCTCAAGAGAAACACTCCGCAGCAAGCGCTGGATGCCTTTGCCAAAAAGCTGACTGATGCCATCGAGGCGAATAAAAAGTAGTAAACAATCAGTTACCCGAGTTCGAAATTGGCGTTTTCCGGAGTTCGAAATTCCCTTCGAAAACTATCAGGAACCACCTAACTGAAAGGGAATTTAGGACTTCGTAAAACACTCAACGACTTGTGCCGGAAACCACGAAGTCCGAATTGCCCCATTAAATACATACCCTTTATCAGCAGTCTGAGGGCAATTTGAACTCCGGGATTTCGTTGTAATTCTACGTTTACGCAGGTGGGTAAGCATTTTACAAGAATTTTGTTATTTGACTACCTGCCTGAAGGCAGAACTACAAATTCATTCCACTATTCCACTCATTCCACTTTTCCACTATCACACGCCCCTTTATGTCCAATACAGATCAAAGCCACAATACTCGCTGCTTGAAGCCTAAAACCGGCTTTATCTTGCGTAAAAACTATGTCCGGATTGTTTTCGGGATAAGGGGGCGGAGTATGGAAAAAGGAGTCAGGGCAGAAGTTTTGATGCAATTTTCTTGACAATCAGAGGCGGAAATGATAAACAAGTTTCACTGAACAGGAGTTAGATAAATGGAAAAAATCTTTGTGCTTGATACGAACGTGCTGATTCACAATCCGCAGTCGATGTTTGCCTTTGAGGAGAACAGAGTCGTGATTCCCATCGTGGTGATAGAGGAGATAGACCAGTTCAAAAAGGGCATTGACGAGAAGAGCCGCAACGCCCGTCAAATCGGCAGATACCTCGATGCCTTAAGGTCGCAGGGCAGTCTGCAGCAAGGCGTCAAGACACCCAAAGGCGGAACCATCCAGATTACCGTCAATAATGAAATCACAGATATAGCCAGGAAATATTTCTTTGTAGACCGCAATGACAATCTGATTATCGGCACGGCGCTTTATATGAAGGATAAATACCCCGAAGCGCTTGTCACACTCGTTTCCAAAGACGCCAATGTGCGCATCAAGGCAGACGTGGTCGGCATCAACGCTGAGAATTTTGAAAATGATGCACTCAGATTTGAGGAACTTTACACCGGCTGGGAAGACCTGGTAGTGGAACAATCCGTACTGGATGAACTGAGCGAAAAACATTATGTAGCCAATACTTTCGGCGAATTCCTGCCCAACGAATTCCTGCGCCTTCACACCAAAGACAGCGCTGCCAAAGACGTCCTGACCAGATACAATAAAAAACTGAATATTATCAGCCATCTGGCTGGTTACAAGAGCGGTGAGGTGTATGGTCTGACCCCGCGTAATGATGAGCAGATTATGTCGCTGGATTTGCTGTTGGATGACAACATCCGTCTGGTCTCGCTGTCAGGCATTGCTGGCACGGGAAAGACTTTGTTGGCTATGGCTGCCGGACTGAAAAAAGTAGTCGAGGACAGTATCTATTCGCGCCTGGTGGTCTCGCGTCCTATCTCGCCTCTGGGCAAGGACATAGGCTATCTG
>JAWOHU010000123.1:0-6126 GCA_046485025.1 Cloacimonadaceae bacterium (SeqCode)
GTCTCTTCCGAATCAAACTATGATTATCTGAAGTTCTATATCAATGATGTTCAGAAAGGCCAATGGTCAGGCACTTCGAACTGGTCTTATGTCCAATATGCTGTGAATCCAGGAATGCAGACTTTCCGCTGGAGTTACATCAAAGATCAGGGTGTGGTCTCAGGTTCAGATTGCGCCTGGGTTGATAACATCATGTTCAGGTGGTCAGCTCCGGACATTCATTTAGCCCCCACAAATTTTATGGCTGGATCGATGTCTGACGACATTGGAATTACTCTCAGTTGGCAGCCTCCAGACTCGACTAATGCTGTTTTGAACGGCTACAGGATTTTCCGTGACAACGTCCAGATTGCTGATGTAGATACCACCTGCACCAGTTATGACGATTTTTATGTTGTCCCGAACCGCACGTATAATTACCATCTGAAAGCGTTTTACGTATCACCGCATGGACATTCTTTGGCTACGGATACTCTATCTGTTTTAGTTGCCGGATCAGCGGCAGTCCCGGTTCTGACCAATGCTGATGTGGTTGATACCAATGACGTTTATCTGCAATGGATGCTGCCGACACCTGACAGAGGTATAACGGGCTATCATATCTATCGTAACGGCGCTTTGCTGAATACAATTGAAGACTCTGCAGTAATGGAATGGACAGATTTTGATTTGAATGTAGGCGTTTATTTTTACCAGGTTGCCACCCGCTACCATGCAGTTGTTTCAGATTTGTCGGATTCTCTGCTTGTAATCATTGAGGAGATTGTAGATAATCAAGACCAGCTTGCCATTCCATTGAAATTTATGATCAGTAAAATCTATCCCAATCCTTTCAGTCATAATACTCAGATACAATACAGTGTTGACAAAGAAAACATACCTGTTTCAGTTAATATTTTCAACGTGAGAGGACAAAAAGTCAGAACCCTGTATGAAAGCACTGCCAAAGCGGGCTATTACAACCTGGTCTGGAATGGTCAGGATGATACAGGACGTCTGGTTTCTTCTGGTATTTACTTTATCAGACTACAGAATCCAGCCAAGACTGTATCACGCAAGGTGGTTCTGTTTAAATAGGTTTATTTTACCGAGCATTGGAGGCCTGTTATGAAGACACGTTTTCTGGTATTGGTATTTGTGATGTTGGCATTTTTTTGTTTTGCTGACAATCCAACCCGTTTGTTTATGATTGAGGATTTTGAAAGCGGAAATGTGAATCTGACCTCATATGCCAATGAGGATACAAATCCAACCGGCTGGGAGCTTGATCAGACCTATACATATAATTCTTCTCTGTATGCTTTAAAACTCAGCGGCAACACTTGGAAGCAACAAGCCATCAGTCCTCTTGCTATAATTGCCGGAAACGTTTTGCAGGTTGCCATCAGAAACAGCGGCACTACGGCAAGAATTCAGGGCATTGGTTTCAGCACCGGAAATCACACTCTCTTTTATTCCATCGATGGAACAGCTACTCTCAATATCGAACAATGGGTCACTGTCTATCAGGGCGCTTTTAGTCTGAATACCTGGAACCTTTACCAGTTGCCGATTGCGGATGACTGGTATGCATTTTTTGACGAGTATCCGGTTCTGACTTCTGTAATTTATCTAAACGACCTGGATAGTGGTACAGGGACAACCTGGTTTGATGATTTATGCCTGCTAACCACAGAAATTCCTGTTCCTCCCCAAGTTACGATCAACTACAACCTCGGTCCCGTTAAAACTTTGCCAAACAGCGCCAGAAATGTCACTGTCAGTTTCTTCTCCAACGTAATAGACCCTGACAGCGATGTATTTTCTTACGAATGGGACTTCGGAGACTCCACTCAAAGCAGTTCTGCCAATCCGGTTCACGTTTACACGGTCACTGATGACCATCCCTATTCTGTGCTGTTAAAAGTCACAGACGACACCGGCAGATGGGGATTGGCGCGCTGTTCTGTTAACGTAGATCCCGGTTTGGGAAGTCTGCCCATAACGATGAATTTTGTCGGCGACATCATGCTGGCCCGTTATTATGAATCCACAGGCGGTATCATTCAGACCCAGGGAGTAAATGCTATCTTTGAACCGACCAAGTATCTTTTAGGCGACGCTGCTGACATTACCAATGCCAATCTGGAAGTGGTTCTTGCCAATACAGGCACGCCTCATCCCACCAAATCCATTGTCTTCAGAGGCAATCCCAACAACATCAACGGTCTTGTTTATGCCGGAATTGACATTGTCTGCCTGGCCAACAACCATGTCCTGGATTACGGTCTGGCGGCACAGCAGCAGATGATGGACAGCCTCGATGTCAAAGGAATTCTGTATAGCGGTTCAGGTGCTAATTCTTATGAAGCATACACGCCTGCTTTTATCAACAGAAACGGACTCAACCTCGCCTTTTTGCGTAGCAGCGACCGCACCGGACAGTATAATAATGCCCAGCCCTATCTGCAGGCAGGATACAATAAACCCGGCTTTGCTCTCTTCACCCCCTACTATTTATCACAGCAAATTAATGCTGTGGATGGAATTGCCGACCTCAAGATAGTTGAAATGCACGGCGGCAGCGAATATTCTCTCAATCCGGGTTCCGGTTATGACAAAAGCCAGCCCTTTGCCGGTGAAATTGAAGAAGAGGATTACAGCTACTATTCAGACGTCCCTCACATGTGGGATATCGCCATCAGGCATTATGCCATCGATAATGGCGCTGACCTTGTCATAGTGCACCATCCTCACGTCATTCAAGGCCTGGAAATCTATAACGGCAAACTTATTGCGCACTCTTTGGGCAATTTTGCATTTGATTTATCCTATCCTGAAACCATGCCCACCATGATTTTGTACGCAGATGCCGATTTTGACGGCTTTTCAAATTATCGCATAGTCCCTTGTTTCATAGACAGATACATTCCCAGAAGAGCTTCTGCCAAACTGGGGGTTCACATTCTGGATTACCTTGCCAAGCGTTCCCGTGATATGAATACTTATCTGCTTGTCAATAAAGATGACGCCACAGCCACAGTGGTTGTGGATTCCACCACAATCAGTTCTGTCGTCACCAGCAATTATTTATTGACACCGGTTTCCTCCATCGGGTCAGGTTTTTATGTTTCAGAACCCCTTCAGCTCAAACGCAGCGGCAGCTTTAACAGCCTTGATTTTGTCAATCCCGGCTTCGGCTGGCAGGGACGTCTGGGGCAGGAATGCGTCTGGATGGGCAATATGGAAGATGAGGGAGCAGATATGTTCAATCCAAATCTTTCCAATGAATTCTATGACACCGCTGTTATGCACGAAGGACTGCGCTCTTTAAAAATCGAAGCGGTTTCTTCCACCCAGTCTGTTTCTCTGCGCAACAAAATGAAGTGGTACAACAACACCAAGAAATACACCGTCCATGCCTGGATAAAGACTTCTGACGCTGCCGGAGTCAATATTGACATCCAGTATTACAGCAATCGCAATTCCACTTATCCCGTGTCCACAGAAAACCTGTTCAGTACAGCGTTAAGCGGCGATATTGACTGGACTTTTTATCATAAGGAAATCACGATTCCCTCTTCCTGCTCCTATTACAACATTGTGTGCAAAGTAGGTTCCGGTCTTGCCTGGTTTGATGAAGTTGGATTAATCGAGTGGACAGACTGGCAGGATGTGGCTCAACTGCAGAATGTCCCCTACCCCAATGACTATTACTGGCTGCAGATCAAAGGCACAGAAAATCCCAAACGCATCCAGATACAATACACTGAAAAAGATATTGTTTCCTCTCTTCCGGACAGGAATTACGCCACTTCTGCACAAACCATTTCCGGACTCAGAAATTATCCCAATCCCTTTAATCCGGAAACCACGATTTCCTTCTATCTGAAACAGGATGATGAACTCGAACTCAGCATCTATAATATTAAAGGACAAAAGGTCAAGACTCTGCTCCAAGGCAGGCAGAATAAAGGTTTGCACAACATCGTCTGGGACGGAACGGATTATAACAACAAGATAATTTCCAGCGGGATTTATTTTTATAACATCAAAGCCTCAGGAGCTATACAAACCAAGAAGCTACTCTTGCTAAAGTAATCCGGTCTTTTATTTAACCTTTATTTCATAGATACTGATTGTACCTTTTAAGGGATTTACTGCTATAAGATTATCCCCAACAATATCTACCAGTTCATTCTTCTTATCATCTTTGAAGATAAGTGTGCCTTTGTAGTTTCCGTTAAAATCATAAATTTCCTGTGTTAAAGGAAACTTAAGCTTCACTGATAACTCCCCCAATGCAACAAAGTTCTTTCCAAGTTTGAATTGAAAGGGCATCTTAGGAGCTTTTGCTGTATAGAGATTTTCTCTATGTATATGAATGGTATCAATTTTGTCAGAAGTATATAAGGTAATGTTGTATTCATTTGCCTGAACTTCAGAAACAGCCATTTGTGTTGTACTGTAATTATCAATCTGCAGTGCTCTCCAGTCAATCCCGCGTTCTAGTTTTCCCCATTGGAATTCTATGTTTCTCAGCACTTTCATTTCAAGGTTTTGTTGTTCTTCATACAGTTTAACTGTGCTGCGATAGTTCTCCGGAAACGGTTTATCCTTATCATGTAAGTATGTTATCGAGACGAAATATCTTGTATTGTCAAATTCACCAATATCCAGATAATTTTCACGCATTTCGCTAACTTTGTGCTTTTGGCTTATTAGTTGACCTTCCAGATTGTAAAAGTCCATTTTCTGTTTGCTATATAAGTCAGCATAAGCCAGCTGATTACTATCGGGCAGATAATAAAATGTGTTTTCAAAAGTTAAAGGTTCTTGGTATCCGGTATCAGCAGGCAGGCTAAAACCATCCAGTTTTTTGCCCTTGAAATCGTAGCAATAACTCTTTGTATTAGTTGAATCATTTACATCGGCAAAGTAAATCAATGAATCTGATACTGCCATGCACACCTTGAAGTTTTCCATTACATGCTTTTTTATCTTAGGTAATTCTGGCACTTTGAATTTCTTTATTAACTTCAAAGAATAACCAACCGGGATTTTGGGAGCAGCATTTAATACTGCAAGTCCCATGCTTAGAACAATCACAGTTAATAACTTCCTGAAAGGCATATATCCTCCTATCGGATTACTTCGCATTTTTATCTTTTTCTTCATAACTAACTTCCATGTTCCTGAATTTAAATTTATTCATTTAAATCATTTATCGGATTTTATGTCAAGCAATTAATCTGTTCATCAGCACATCTATCCTTTTAATTTACTCTTCTCCTCTTTTTCTTTTCTACTTTGTCAACTCGTGTAAAAACACCTTTTGTGCATACAGGCATTACGCTATCAATACGGAGTCATTACGGAGTTAATCCGTAATGATAGCGTATTGACTCCGTAATGCTATTATGAGAGAAGGGCAAAATCCGTAAGAAAAATGGATGCAGCAATAAAAAACCGCTTGACAAATATCAATATATAAGCATATTTGCACATATTAACTTTAGGAGCTTGCCATGACTATGGATTCCTGCCTGTGTAAGTACATACCGCAAGAGAAGATAGATGCGATTATCAAGGCTATGCCCAACCAGTCTCAGATAGAAGGCTTGAGTGAATTGTTCAAGATTTTGGGAGACCCGTCCCGCTTGAGAATTATCCATATTCTGATGCATCAGGAATTATGTGTGGCAGATCTTTCCGCCCTGCTCAAAATGCAGCAGCCGGCAGTTTCTCAACAGCTTAAATTGCTCCGTTTATCCCGTCTGGTCAAGTATCGTAAAGATGGCAAAACTGTCTATTACAACCTGGATGACGAACACGTCAGCGAACTCTTTAAAATCGCTCTGGAACACCTAAGGGAAAGGGAAAATTAATAAATCATGGTTACAGAAAAATATACTCTGGAAAATCTTGGCTGTGCAGATTGCGCGGGAAAAATTGAACAGCAGGTCAATAAACTCCCCCATGTCAGTTCCGCTCATCTCGACTTCGTCAAACAAACCCTTACCATCGAATACGAAAAATCTCTGCCTGACGAGAAAGCAATCAGAAAAATTGTCAAATCCATCGAACCAGATATTGTGGTCAAACAACTCAGAGCAGGCCGACGACCATGATCGGCTTGCGGCCAAA
>JAWOHU010000125.1:0-8022 GCA_046485025.1 Cloacimonadaceae bacterium (SeqCode)
CAAGCACACCCGAGAACTTCGCCGCGAGAATCAAACAATCATCAGGTGATAAGTCAGGTCGAAATAGGCCAGCCCCAGAAATGCTCCTCCTGCCCCGTATCCGACCAGACTGACCTGGATCATCGCGGCCAGGTCGGCCGCCCATTTCCGCTCGGGATCATTTTTACACTCGCGGATAACCTGATTGGCGCGCAGCCAGACTAATACCGCCAGCAGGATGAACATGCCGAACCCGATGAAGCCGTGCTCGCCCATCACCTCGAAATAGATACTGTGCACATCGTGAACCCGGAAAGATTCCTTTGGAGTCCAAACGCTTGTAAAAAAGAACATTATGATAGATTATGCTGCGTTTGAACTCCAAAATGTTGTCTAAGATGCGTTTGAATTCCAAAGAGAAAAAATCTCCGTGTCTCTGTGTGAAAAAGATAGAAAGATGCCGCCATAAATATGCCAGAATACAGCAGATGAACATCTACGCCACAGGATAACGCCTGTTTCAAGTATGCAGCAGTTGACAAAATTGACGGATGCAAAAGTATAGCGCACAAAGAGGATAACTTTTTGGTAAATAAAGGTAATATGAGAAAATACATTGTATCCATAGTGGGTCGTCCCAATGTCGGGAAATCGACTCTGTTCAACCGTCTGTGCCGGAAACGCAGCGCTATCGTGGATTTTGAACCCGGCGTCACGCGGGACAGAAAGTATGAAGACGTGGACTGGAACGGCAAGGTCTTCAAGATTGTGGATACGGGCGGAATCGTCTTTGACTCCAAGGAAAGCATCGACAAGATGATTAAGCATCAAGCGCTGCTGGCAATTGAAGAAAGCGACCTCATCCTCTTTATGGTGGATGCCAAGACCGGCACCACGGATATTGATATGCAGATTGCCAAAATCCTTTATCCGCATAGGGATAAGGTGATGCTGGTGGCAAATAAAGCCGACAACGAAAAAGACGAATTTGAGCTCTACAGCTTCCTGCAGCTTGGTTTTGGCGACGCCTTTCCCATCGCTGCCAACGCCGGACGCAATACAGGACAGTTCCTGGATGAAGTCATAATGCTGATTCCCGATACCGCAGACGACGTTGAAGATTTAGGTGAAAGCATTACCAGGATTGCTGTGGTGGGACGTCCGAACGTGGGTAAGTCTTCTATCATCAATCGTCTCATCGGCAAGGAAAAATTGATTGTGACAGAAGTTGCAGGCACGACGCGCGATACGATTGACACGCACTTCCGCTATGACAACAAAAATTACATCCTGGTGGACACAGCCGGCATCAGACGCAAAACCAGAGTCAATTACGGCGTGGAATATTTCAGCGTGATGCGCGCCATTGACGCCATAGACAGAGCTGACATCATTATTGTGGTCCTGGCTGCAGATGAAAACGTGGCGGATCAGGATTTGAAAATTGCCGCCTATGCCAAACGCAAAATGAAAGAAATCATCATCGTTTATAATAAATGGGATTTGCCTGACAAGGATAATTCCACGACCGGGAAATTCATCTCTGAATTGCACCGCGAAATGGCTTTCCTGCAATATGCGCCGGTGCTTTTTGTCTCTGCCAAAACGGGACAGAGAATTTCCAAAGTGATGGAAACCGTCAAGCTGGTGGAGGAAGAAAGCAATAAACGCATCGGCACCAGCGACCTGAATAAATTTATGGAAAGCGTGGTGGAGCACCGTCCGCCCACTCATCCCTCCGGCAAGCACGTGCGCATTTATTATATCACGCAAGCGGCGGTCAATCCACCCACCTTCATCTTTTTCTGCAACCAGCCTTCCCTGATTACAGAGAACTACCGCAAGTATATCAACAACCAGTTGAGGGAGATGTTCTCCTTTACGGGCGCAAGTTTGAGGCTTATATTTAAAGGAAGAAGCAAAGATGAAGTCAGTTAAGAATAATGAATTACGAATTAATAGAGCAGGGAGCAGTTTATGACGCAGTTAATGCCATACCTCAGCCTGGTGATAGCATATCTGCTGGGCAGCCTTCCGACCAGCTATCTGATTGGCAGGATTTTTTACGGCACCGATATCCGCGAGACGGGAAGCGGCAACACGGGCGCTACCAATGCGCTCAGAACTTTTGGTCCGAAAATCGGGATCATTGTCCTCATCGTGGATGTGCTCAAAGGTGTGGCAGCTATTCTTATTGCCAGATACCTGATGCGCAACGCCTCAGCGGGTGCAAGCTTCAACCTGATTGAAAGCCTGAGCGGACTGTTTGTCATCCTCGGGCACGTGTATAGCGTCTGGCTCAAATTCAAAGGCGGCAAAGGCGTTGCCACTGCAGCGGGAGTTTTTCTGACCCTGATGCCGCTGCCTGTGCTGTTTTGTCTGGTGCTGTTCGGCTATATAGTTTATACTACAAAGTATGTATCTCTGGGCTCAGTGCTGGCAGTAATATCACTTTTCATCATCGAACTGGTCACTCAAATAATAATGAAATTCCATAATACTCCCAGGCTGTTTCTGGTTCTGATTATTGCAGCGCTGATAATCTACAGGCACGGAAGCAATCTGAAACGTCTGCTCAGCGGCAGCGAGAACAAAATCAAATTCGCAGAAAAGCAGGAACAAGAAATCTAAGATGTGCGGAATTTTAGGCATTTACGGAAAAGGCAACGTAGCTCCAATGGCAGCTGTGGGTATGTTTGCAGAACAGCACAGAGGTCAGGAAAGCTGTGGAATGGCGGTCTCGGATGGCAAGGTCATCCGGCTGCGTAAGAAGATGGGTCTGGTCAAGGAAGTCTTTACTGATGAAGCTTTAAGAGAGCTTCCGGGCAGCCTGGCAATCGGGCATGTGCGCTATCCCACCAAAGGCAGCGCCACGGAATTCAATTCCCAGCCGCATCTGGTGGAAACTCTCTCCGGACCGAGCTTTGCTCTTGCCAGCAATGGAGACATCGTCAACTACAAAGAAATCCGCGCCTATCTGGAAGAGCATCAGGTCTATTTTAACAGTGACAACGACGGCGAGCTGCTGGTCAAATTCATTGCCTACAAGGTGGACAGGGAAGGTTTTGACATTCCCAAAGCCATCAAGGAAATGATGACGAAAGTCAAAGGCGCTTATTCCACTGTGCTCATCACCAGAGACGAACTTTATATGTTTCGCGACCCTTATTCCATCCGCCCGATGGTCTGGGGCAAGACAGAAAGCGGAGCTGTGGTCGCGGCTTCCGAAAGCTGCGCTTTGGATACATTATGTGTTTCGCAGCGCAATGAAGTGCCGTCGGCAGGGATTATCCGTGTGAATAAAGACGGAATAAAAATTTACGAAAATGGAATTCATAACTATCGCGTGACGGAAAACCAGTGCCACTGCATCTTTGAACAGATTTATTTCTCGCGTCCGGACAGCCATCATTTTTATGAAAATGTGTTTGAAGTGAGAGAAAAAATCGGCGCCGCTCTGGCTGAACTGGATGCTGGACTGGAGGTCGATTATGTGGTTCCGGTGCCGGATTCATCAAACTTTATCGGTATTGGCTATGCCAGACGCAAAAACATCCCGCTGTCCTGGGGTCTGATACGTAATCACTACGTCGGAAGGACCTTTATCAAGCCCCAACAGACCATCCGTGACGAAAGCGTGCGTCAGAAATTTAATGTTTTGCCAAATTTCTTTCAGGGCAAGAAAATCGTGCTGATCGACGACTCCATCGTGCGCGGCACGACTATCGGCAAGATTGTGCAACTGATTAAGCAGGCAGGAGCCACAGAGGTACATCTCAGGATTGGTTCGCCCCAAGTGAAGTTTTCCTGCTACTACGGAATTGATACTCCCACCCGGGAGGAACTGATTGCCAATCAGCTTTCGCTGGAGGGCATCAGAGAAAAAATCGGGGTGAACTCGCTGAAACATCTGCCCATAGAGGCTTTACGGCAGTGTGTGGATGCGCCGCAGGATTATTGCTATGCCTGTTTCAATGGCGACTATCCCATCCGCAATGGTGAGTTATGAAAGAACTTGACTGCATTTTAGAAGGTTTCAAAGCAAAGAAAATTCTCGTGCTGGGCGACGTCATGCTGGATCATTATATCTGGGGCAGGGTGGAAAGGATTTCACCGGAAGCACCTGTGCCTGTTCTGGACGTGCAGAAAGAAGAATACAGACTGGGCGGGGCTGCCAACGTGGCTTTGAATCTGAAGGCTCTGGGTGCGCAGGTCTGGCTCTGCGGCGTCGTCGGCAAAGATAAATCAGGAATTCAGATCAGACTGCTCTTGAACCGGCAGGAAATTGACGCTTCCGCTCTGGTAAATGGAAAAAGCCGTCCCACCACCTGCAAAATCAGAATCGGCTCTGCCGGACAGCAGATTGCCAGGATTGATTTTGAGCAGAGGACTGATATTTTTGCGCAGGATGAAAAGCAGATTTTGCAGAAGCTGAACAATCTCATAGAAAGCGTTGATGCCATCATCATAGAAGATTATAACAAAGGCCTGCTGACTGCAAACATCATTGAGCAGACCATCAAAACAGCTAAAAAGCACGGAAAAATCGTCGCTGTTGACCCCAAGCAAAAGAACTTTTTCCTCTATACTGATGTTGATGTGTTTAAGCCTAACTATGGCGAGATGCAGACCAACCTGGGAGTTGTTTTTGAATCGGAAGCTGAGTTCAATAAACAGGCAAAGCTCCTTCGCGGCAAGCTGAAATGCCGCTACCTGGTTGTCACGAGAGGCGAGCAGGGTTTGCTTGTTTACTCAGAAGGAAGCACGCCACACCGGATTCCAACCTTTGCCCGCGAAGTTTATGATGTTTCCGGAGCAGGGGACACAGTCATCAGCGCTTTGACATTGGCTTTGTGTCAGGGCTGCGATATTCTTACTGCAGCAGTTATAGCCAATCACGCTGCCGGTGTCGTGTGCGGAAAATCCGGCACTGCCACAGCCTCCATAGCCGAAATCAGGCAATCTTATTATGAGCATAAACAAGATAATTGACTGGCAGGAAATCCCTGTCATCAAGGCAACAGGGCAGACAGTCGTGTTCACCAACGGCTGTTTTGACATCATCCATGCCGGGCATGTTCAATATCTTCAGCAGGCAAAAGATCTAGGCGACATCCTGGTGGTGGGTTTGAATAGCGACGCTTCAGTCAGAAGACTGAAAGGCAGTTCCAGACCAATTAATTCAGAAGAAAACCGAGCCTTGATTTTAGCTGCTCTACAAAGCGTTAACTATGTCATCATTTTTGACGAAGACACACCCTATGAACTGATAGAAGCAGTCCAACCGGACGTTTTAGTCAAAGGTGGAGACTGGAAGGAAGACGACATAGTCGGTTCTGATATTGTCAAAAATAAAGGTGGCAGAGTCATCAGTCTGCCTTTTTGGGAAGGGCTTTCCACCACTAACATCATCAAGAAAATGAGGTAGGATTAATGTCAGCAGAACAGGAAACAGACGTCGGAACCGTGATTGCCATTGACGGCAGGCAGATTGTGGTCGAGATCTGCAAAAGTGGAGGCTGCAAATCCTGCGGTCTGAAAGGTCTCTGCGGCAGTGGTAAAACCTCTCTGCTCCTGAATTTTGAGACGGACGATAAATATCAGATAGGGGACAAAGTTCTGGTTAGTGTTACTGCCGGAGTGCGTGTTTTGTCCTCTCTGCTGGTCTTCGTTTTTCCAATTTTAGCGCTGTTTGGATTTTTCCTGATTGGCAGGATGTTTTTACACGAATTGGGAGCTATCCTGTTTGGTTTTGGTGGTATGGCTATCGCCTTTCTGATCGTGAAATTGCTCGATAAACTGATAGCAAAAAAGATAAACTTTGAACTGGGAGGCAAATGTGAAGATTTGTCTGAATGAAATGGTCTTTTACGGCTTCCATGGAGTCTTTGCAGAGGAGCGCAGTCTGGGCCAGAGATTCATTGTCTCATTGCACCTTACGACTGATGATGAGCATGACAGAAAAATTCACAAACTGGACGACACAGTTGATTACACCAAGGTCTATGCCCTGCTGAAAAGCATTATGGAGAGCGATAAGTTTCACTTGCTGGAATCAGTTGCCAATGCCATTCTGGATAAAGTGCTCGAGGAATTCACCTTGGTCAAAACTGCTGAAGTCTATATCCAAAAGCCTTCCGTCGCCATTCAGGGCAGCCTCAAATCAGTCGAACTGGTAATGTCGAGGACGCGTCAATGAAAGCTTGGCTCTGTCTCGGTTCCAATCAGGAAAAACCCTTTCGGCAGTTGGAGAAAGCTATCCGCTATCTGAAAGAGAAGTGTTACATTACTATTCTGAAAGAGGGCAAAGCAATCAAAACTAAGCCTTTCGGATACACTGACCAGCCTGATTTTGTCAATCAGCTTTTACACATTGAAACACCGCTCAGTGCGGAAGAACTGCTCATTTTTTTGAAGAAAGCGGAGCTTGAACTGGGCAGATTTCCGACCTTTAAGTGGGGTCCGCGCACCATTGACCTCGACATTTTGTTTTATGAGAATGAAGTTATAAACAGGGAAAATCTTGTCATCCCTCATCCCGGCATTGCGGAAAGAGAATATCTGTTGCAACTGCTCTGGGAAGAAATCCCTGACTACGTTCATCCTGTGCTGCAGAAGACAATCCGGGAATTAAATGAAAAATTAACCAAGGAGAAATCGTAACAATGTCAGCCATTGCTGCAATAATTCTGGCTGCCGGAAAAGGCACTCGCATGAAATCAGACCGCGCCAAAGTCATCTTCGAACTGGCAGGCAAAACCCTTATCCAGAGAGTCGTCGAGACTTCCATTAAGCTCGATTCCGAGAAAATCTGTGTCGTGGTCGGACACCGTAAAGACACTGTCATAGCTGCTTTGGATGAATTTGAAGACCTGGTCTTTGCTGAGCAGAATGAACAACTGGGCACCGGACATGCAGTTATGATTGCTGAGCAGCAGTTCCAAGGCTATGAGGGCGATATTCTGATTCTGGCAGGCGACGTTCCTCTGCTCAAAGCTGAGACTCTGGAACAGCTGAAGCACCATCATCAGAGCACAGATGCTGCTTGCACTGTTCTGACAGCGGTTTTGGACGACGCTGGCAGGTATGGCAGAATTATTCGTGATTCGCTGGCTCAGGTTATCGGCATTGTGGAATACAAGGACGCCACTGAGGAGCAGAAAAGGATTCAGGAATTCAATACCGGCATCTGGTGTTTCAAAGCCTCTGCTCTGTTTGACGCCATTCACAAGATTGACAATAACAATGCTCAGAAAGAGTATTACCTGACTGACACTCTGGCGGTGCTGGTCAATCAGGGTCAGAAGGTGGAAGCCATGATTCTGGAAAATTTGGCTCAAGCCAGCGGAATCAATTCCCAGGAGCAATTGGCTGAACTGGAAAAGGTTTATCTGGATAAAATCAAGACACATTGGCTCAATAACGGCGTTATGATTCACAATCCAGATACTGTTTACATCGGCGAGGATGTTGAAATTGAGCCGGATGTCACGATTGAAGCGCACACCATCATCAAGGGAAAGTGCTATCTGGAATATGGCTGTCACATCGGTCCGCACTGCTATCTGGAGCAATCTGACATAGGCAGAGAGACCATTTTGCAGGGCTACAACATCATTATCAATGCCAATGCCCACGATGCTGAAATCATTCCCTGGGGTGAGAAAATTCTGGAAGAAACCTTCGTACAGGAGTAGAATTTTATGCCAAAAAAATATTTATATTCGCCCTGGCGGCTTGATTACATTCTTTCAGATGTGACTGACAGCTGCATCTTGTGCTGCAAACCTGAAGCTGCAGACGATGCCCAAAACCTGATTCTATATCGCAGCAAGCATTGTTTCGTGATGCTGAATCTCTATCCTTATAATAATGGTCACGTTATGGTTGTGCCTTACAAGCACGTTTCGTCCCTTTCACAGTTGTCTAAAGCTGTTCTGAACGATCTTTTCGCCATCGTACAACTGACAGAGTCAATCCTTAACAATGTCTATAAATGCGAGGGCATCAATATCGGCATCAACATTGGCAAAGCAGCCGGGG
>JAWOHU010000187.1:0-2869 GCA_046485025.1 Cloacimonadaceae bacterium (SeqCode)
TTTGGCAGTCCGTGCCCTGGGCAAGGAGCACGTCTATGGCATTATGCTGCCTTATAAAAATAGCAGTCCGGATAGCTATTACGACGCTCTGCTCCTGGCAGAACAGCTTGGCATACAGCACGAGAAAATATATATTACGCCCTTGGTGGATGCCTATTTTGACACCTACCAGAATGAGGCAAACACGCTCAGAAGGGGCAATTGGATGGCACGCACCAGAATGTGCGTGCTGTATGACCTATCTGCTGAATACAAGGCACTGGTGGTCGGAACCTCCAACCGCACTGAACTCATGGTGGGCTACTTCACTCAGTTCGGAGACAGCGCCTGCGCTTTTGAACCCATCGGGCACCTCTATAAAACTGAAGTCTGGGAGATGTCGAGACTGCTCGGCCTTCCGGAAAAAATAATCAACAAAGTCCCTACTGCAGACCTCTGGGCTGACCAGACCGACGAAGCGGAGCTGGGCCTCAAGTATCATCAACTGGATGAAATTCTCTATACTCTGACGGAAGCACAGCTCTCCACATCAGAGATTATGGCACAGGGCTTCACTCAGGAGCAAATCAGCCGGGTAGTGCATCTCATCAGCAGAAGTGAGTTCAAGCGCAAGCTTCCGTCTCTGATTAACGACATTGCAAAGTAGGTAATTTATGAATCTCTGGGAACAGAAAATCCGCTGCAAAATCTGCACCGATGAACGGGCAGTCCGCTTTTGCCTGCGCTCCAACAAAGACATCGGCTGGAAGTGCTGCAACCATTACAGAAGCGACGGCAAGTGCCCTGAACCCTGTCCCCACACGCCCAAACAGGAACAGGGACAGTCTCCCCTCTCACGCGTTAAAACTGATTCCAGAGCTGAATTTCTGGATTTTCTGGACCGCCAGTTGCAGTTTTGGATGCACACAAAAGTCACTCCCTTCGGCAATTACTCTCCCTATGAAATGGCGCAGGATCCTATGGAAAGGCAAAAACTGACGGACTGGCTGTCTGAGTTTAACTATCCCGATTTCGAGATTCAGAACCTGCTCAATAAAAAGCTGGGCTTGAACATGACCGTCAGAAAAGAGCCCATCACTCATCCCGAAATCCTGGTGGCGCGCTATCTGGATGCTGCCATAGCGCAGGATTGGGACAAGGTGATGGCCTTCCATCTGACAGATATTGACATTGAGGAAAAGACCCGTCAGGATCTCAAAGAAAGGCTGGCAAAGCATCCTGTGCTCAGTAAAATTAAGAGCTGGAACATCATAGCTTCCGGTCTGGCAGAGGACAAAGTGAGCTTCTTTTCCTGGACTGAAATCAACAACAAAGAGGACTGGTGTTTCTTCTTCAAAAAGGACAACAACGAATTTGTTCTGGAGCAGGTCATTTGGGGCAGCCTGCAGGATTATTATGACCAGAGCAAGATTTTTGACGCCATCGCCGTCGCTCTGTCCAAACTGAAATATGATTTTGCCCTCAAGCATTTGGATAAGGCTGACAAGGTCTATCCTCTGTCTGCTGAACTGCTCTGCCACCGCTTTGTGTATTCTGCCATGCAAAATCAACATTCAAACGCGCTTGAGCTTATGCAACAGTGCGCAGCTCTGAACCGTGACAAAATCCAGCTTTTTTACCGAATGGGAGTGCTCTATCTGGGCAATCAGTTGTTTGGAGTATCTCGTCTTTTCTGGGAAATCGTTTTGGAAGAAACCCCCCGGGATATGAATGCCTACAACAATATTGGTTTCTGCCTGATGCAACTCGATCAGCCGGAGGAAGCAGTTGCAATCTGGAACAAAGCTCTGGAAATCGAACCCAATGCAGCAGTCATAAAAAAGAACCTGGAACACTATGCCGAAGTCTCTAAAAAATAGTTTTATGCAACGTGCCATCGCTCTGGCAGAGCAGGCTCGCGGCAATTGCTCTCCCAATCCGAATGTGGGAGCAGTGATTGTTAAAAACGACCAAATCATCGGCGAGGGCTGGACTCAGGCTTGCGGATGTGACCATGCTGAGGTGCAGGCTATCAGGAATTGCAGGGAAAGTTGTCAAGACGCTGAAATGTTCGTCACGCTGGAGCCCTGCTCCCATTTTGGCAAGACCCCGCCCTGCGCCAAAGCTATTATAGCCAGCGGCATCAAGGCTGTTTATATCGGAATTCAGGACCCCAATTTTCTGGTGGCAGGCAAGGGCATCCAGATGCTGAAAGCAGCCGGCATCAAAGTCGAAACCGGACTCTGCAATGCAGAAATTTCCAGACAACTTGAAACCCATATAACTTATTCAACTAAGTTCAGACCCTTTGTCACACTCAAAACCGCCGTCTCTCTGGATGGCAGGATTGCTGCTCCGGATGGCACTTCACGCTGGATTAGCTGTGAACAGAGCCGCCTCAAAACTCACGAACTGCGCCGGGCTGCAGATGCTGTGCTGACAGGCATCGGCACTATCCGTAAAGATAATCCCCTGCTCAATGTACGCTTGGAAAATCCTTTCCGTCAGCCTTTGCGCGTGATTCTGGATGCCAGATACAATTTTCCTCTGGATTCACAAATTGCTCAAACTGCCGGAGAATATCCAACTCTTATTTTTACCGGCTCGCGTTATGCCAATCCTGCCAGGGAAGAGCAGTTAGAGGATGTGGGCATTGAGGTCTGCCGCATCTATGCAAGTCACAATAATCTGCACCTGCCCACCATTCTGAATGAGCTCTATAAAAGGAAAATCACCTCTGTCCTGGTGGAAGCGGGCAATTTGGTCAACACCTCTTTTCTGCAAGCCGGACTGGTTGATAAACTTGTTATGTTTATCGCGCCCAAGCTGTTAGGTGGACCACATCTCGCCTGGGACAATATTGGTATTGACAATATCAGCCAAGCCCTTA
>JAWOHU010000189.1:0-5970 GCA_046485025.1 Cloacimonadaceae bacterium (SeqCode)
GCCAGTGACCACCTCTTGGGCCAGCGCCTGGCCCAGGACAACATCCGCCAACGCTTGTTGCTGGTCTACGGGGTCGCCAGCCGACTGGAAATCGCGGAAACCGCCGAGCGTTAACTGATGACCCAGATGACAAGGATGTAATTTCTTTTGATTACAACGGTGACGGGCACATTTATAGACCACTGACCCTGGTTGTGCAAGGAGTATTCAAAAGCTTCATGTGCAATAATTACTATGCTCATAAAACAGGTCTTCCAAAAAACGGAAATTCCGGTGCCTGTCTGGTTTTGAAACCAGGTAAAGACACGTTGGATTCAATGCTTGGCTCTGTGCAGAGAGGATTGTATGTATCCAGTCTGCATTATATGAATTTCATCAATCAAAAGGAAACTTCCGTAACAGGTTTGACCCGGGATGGGACTTTCCTGATAGAAGATGGTAAAATTACTAAAGTAGTAAACAATCTCAGGTTCACGGAAATCATAGCCCGCATCTTCCAGAATATTGCTGCTATGGAAAATCTGTGCCAGACGGTTCCTTTCTCTGATAACTATGAGTTCTTTGACATCAGCAGCGTCAAAGCGCCTCATGTCCTGGTCAAAGAATTCAACATAACATCATCAACAAAGACTATTTGAGGGAGGAAAAATGAAAGAGAAAATCAAGCAGATCCTAAACAAGCTAAATACTCCCGACATTGCTTTTGCCGATGTCCGTATTACTAAAACCGACCAGGAACAGATTTATTTTCAGAACGGCTTCCTGCGTAGTTTCGGTTCCAGTCTTGATTCTTATGCTTTGGGCATCAGAGTTCTGATCAACGGCTGCTGGGGTTTTGCCGGCACCCGCGATTTGTCTGACCACAGCATTGAACAGACCATCAAACTGGCAAAATCCAATGCTCAGCATGGCAGCAAATTTATCAAACAACCTGTAAAACTGAAGCCAATTGAGCCAACCATTGAGGATGCGACCTATATTCCCAAGATAAATCCTTTTACCATGCCAACTGAGGAGAAGCTGGCTTATCTGCAGAACCTGGCGCAGAAGATTAAACCTCAGGATAAAATTGTTCATTCCTATTGTTATGGTGTGTTTTTTCACCAGGAAAAGTTCTATGGCAACACGGAAGGAACTCTGACCAGCAATTCTTTTTACAACACTCTGCCAACCATGTGCGTTATTGCTTCCGACGGTAAACAGGTTCAGTCCAGAACCTGGCCCGGGCACATGTCTGCAGCAAGGGGCGGATTTGAGCTCTTCCACACCCAGAAGTTTGAAGAAAACACCGAACGCATCATCAAGGAAGCCACAGATCTGCTGACTGCTCCCACCATTGAGGATGAGAGGGCAGACCTCATTATCGGCGGCGGTCATCTGGCTCTGCAATTGCATGAATCAGTTGGTCATGCCACAGAAGCAGACCGCATCTTTGGTATGGAGATCTCCTATGCCGGCAAGACCTTTATTAAACCCCCGATGATAGGTTCTTTAAAGTATGGCTCAGACCTTGTGAATATCTTTAGTGACAGTACTGACCCTGACGGAATGGGCTTTCATCCTGTGGACGATGAAGGTGTTCCGGGCAGAAAAGTTGACATCATCAAAGATGGCAGACTTGTTGACCAGCAGACTTCACGCGATATAGCTCAAAGGCTGGGTCTGGAACCAAGCTCCAATATGAAAGCCTCTTACGGAGATGATTTTCCGCTGGTCAGAATGACTAATTTCTGTCTTGCCCCCGGCAAGGGTAGTTTGGATGAACTGATTGCCAATACAGCCAAAGGTTATCTGGTTGATTTTACCAAGACCTGGTCCATAGATGACAATCGTAATAATTTCCAGTTTACTACTGAAATCGGCTGGAAAATCCAGGATGGCAAGATTGTCGGAATCGTGAAAGAGCCTACTTATTTTGGCATAACAACTGAATTCTGGAATTCCTGCGATTGGGTTTGCGGACCTGAGGAATGGAAGTATCATGGCACTTTCCATTGTGGCAAAGGTGAGCCCGGTCAGGTTATGCAGCTATCCCACGGAGTTGCGCCTGCCAGATTTAAGAATACCGTAGTAAAAGTAAAAATGTAAAAAAGTTAAAAAAGAAAACGGCAGGATTGTTCCTGCCGTTTTTTTATTTGTGTTGTCTTATTTAATCAGGTCCTGCAGGTGCTGAACATAGTTTTCAGCGCCGCCCTGCTGATAGCCTGTTCTGGCTTTTTCCTTGCCATCCTTATCCAGGACGAGAATGGTGGGAAATCCCTGAATCTGGAATTTCTTGGCAAGCTCTTCGTTTTGTTGTTTCTCTTCTGGAGTTTGGGGCAGGCTTCTGGGAAAATCCAGTTTCAGCAGAATCAGATTCTCCTTGGCATAATTGATAAACTCATCCTTGGTAAAGACTTCATTCATTAGTCTTTTACACCAGATGCACCAATCTGAACCAGTGAAATTGACCAAAACCGGTTTTCCTGCTGCACTTGCAGCAGCCAGCGCCTGCTGATAATCAGTTATCCATTCTCCGGAGGTGTAATCAGAAACGATCTCAGTCTGATTCTCAGTTACGATATTTTCTTCTAAGGTGTCGTCCAACTGCTGATTCTCACTGCTCTGCAAGGAGCCATCATTCTGAGGATTAGCTTGGCAGGCGGTCAGGCTGAAAATCAGCACGAAAATTAATAATGCTATTTTGATGAAATTATGCATTCCACACTTCCTGTTCATTGATTTTGATAATGGTCTTGATGGGAGCTGCTTTACTCAGCATGGCATGGACTGCGCAGTATTTTGTGATGGATTTTTCCACTGCACTAATAACTTTGTCAGCCGGAAGATTATTACCAGTGAAGTTGAATGTCATCCTGATGGCAGTATACACTTTTGGATGCTCTTCAGCCACATCAGCTTCGACATCAATTTCCAGCTTATAATCTTCCACACGCATCTTTTTCAGAATACCTACTGTGTCCATTCCCGAGCAGCCGCTGAGAGATGATAAAAGCAGAGGTTTGGGATTGGGACCCAGGTTGTTGCCTCCGCTTTCTTCAGTTATATCGAGATTGAATTTGAATCCGTTGATATCTGTTTCGAAAGCGTAGTTCTTGATCCAGGTTAATTTTGTCTTGGCTGTCATGACTTAATCTATTGAGGTCTCGTCCAAGACTTTTTCATAGGCTTTTACATATTGCTCAAAACCTTTGATGACAGCATCCACTTTGTCTTTCGGCACAAACTTGATGATTTTTTCCTGCTGATCAATCACAGTCTGTTTGCTGGCTTCAGCCATTTTTTTGCCTCTTTCGGTGATGAGGGCAAACCAGCAGCGGCGATCTTCTTCACTGGGTCTTCTGGTGACCAGACTTTTATCCACCAGGTTGTCCATGATTCTGGTGATGCGGCTGTGGGATACGTTCAGCACTCTGGCCAGTTCATTCATATTCACGGGTCCGGAAGCGCCATACAAATAATGTAAAAGCTGGCATTCCATTTTTCCTGCCTGCATGCAGGCTTTCTGAGAGTAATCAATTTCGCTGATGACTTTTTGCAGACGATTGATTAAATCATGAAGCTTGGTTGCTTCTGGGCTTGCGGGTTTGTTGGTTTTTTTCATTGTTGTCTCCTCTATTTGTTGTTCTTTTTAATCTTAATTCCTATCACAGTGAAGCCGGCTTTATTTGCGGCAAAAATATACGACAGAAATTTTCACCAACCCGGTATCCTGATTCCCATAAGGAATTTAATACCATTCTACTTCAAAGTAAGCATGCTCTTTGTTCTTATTGTGAATACTTATTCACTTTTTATCATGCCTTGCTAATAACACTCTATTCGACGCTAAATAATATTTTAATCTCAATTTTCCTTGAGGCAAATATAATTTTGTATTTTTTTAAAAGAATTCCTGTCTCATTCTTCTAACTTATGACCAAACCTTACAGAAGGGCTATTTTGTCACGCAAAAGTTTTTATGTCAAGGATTCTTTCCTGATCTGATGAGCTTCTGATAACTATAACTTATTGCCAGTTTAATAAGTGACCGTTGCTGTCAGAAATCTCTTGCCAGATTTGTTGCTGTGCTTTTAGGTGAAACTACTAAACATACTGGGGAACAGAGATGGCTACTTTATTTTTTTGCACCGATTGCGGTTTTGAGACTTCCAAATGGTCAGGCAAATGCCCCAACTGCGGAAGCTGGGACACTCTCAAGGAATCTGACAAGGTCATTGGAAAAGGCGGCAAAGTCCGTTCCGACGGGCTTTCCACTGCTCCAACCAGAATCACTGAAATCAAAAGCGAGCCTCTGAAACGTTTTCCCACAGGCGTGGCTGAATTTGACGTGGTTTTGGGCGGTGGAATCATTCCCGGAATGGTTATTCTTTTAGGCGGAGAGCCGGGTGTGGGGAAGAGCACCCTGATGCTGCAGCTTTCTGAATGGCTGGGCAAACTGGGTAAAAAAGTCGTTTATTTCTCAGGTGAGGAAAGCGCCGACCAGATTAACCTGCGTGCCAAACGCCTGAAAGTTTCGGATGAAAATATCTGGCTGGCCTGCACCAACGTGGCTGACGAAATCATGGAAAATTTGACCAATCTGGAAATGGACGCTGCCATCATCGATTCCATTCAGTCTGTGGGGCTCAGTTCCGTCGAATCCATCCCGGGTAGCATTTCTCAACTCAAAGAGTGCTGTTCGCAGTTTGTGCGCATTGCCAAGAAAAAAGGCATTCCCATCTTTCTGGTCGGGCACGTGACCAAGGACGGCATGGTGGCTGGACCTAAGATTATAGAGCATATGGTGGATACGGTTCTTTATTTTGAAGGCGAGACCGCCAACCAGTATAAAATGCTGCGCGCCGTAAAAAACAGGTTCGGCTCCACCAATGAGCTGGGACTGTTTGAAATGACCGCTCTCGGACTGCAGCAGCTTAAAAATCCCAATCAGATGTTCCTTTCCGCCAATCCCCATCTGAGCGGAAGCGCGCTGGGTTGCATGATTGAGGGAACCCGCTCTTTTGTCGTGGAAGTGCAGGCGCTGGCAACCAGCAGTAACTACGGAACCCCGCAGCGCGTGGCAGTCGGTCTGGACCAGAAAAAGCTGGCTCTGCTGCTGGCTATCCTGGAAAAGAATCTGGCGCTCTATCTGCGTTCCAACGACGTTTTCATCAATATGACCGGCGGCATCAGAGCCATCGACCCCGCCATCGATCTGGCAATTATTACAGCCGTTTTAAGCAGTCTGAAGGATATGCCGGTTCCGGAAAACTCTGTCTTTATCGGAGAAGTAAGTTTGAACGGCGAAATCCGTCCAGTGGGACAGCTCGAATTGCGCATTAAAGAAGCCAAACGCCTCGGCTATGAGCATATTTATATTTCCACCTATTCCAAACAGAAAGCGGATGCCAAAGTCCATCCCGTAAAGCATATCAGAGAAATTTACAGATTATTCAGCAATCGGGTTAGTTAGTTAAATAAAACTAATTTTCCACGTTTCTTGCTATCAAATGGATTGTCAGCCAATAATCCCAGCGGGATTTTCCATTCTGTAGCCCATGAATTTATTCATGGGTAAGCAGATATCTACACATAACCCCAGCGGGGTTTCCTATGATTGTCAGATGATTTAAATCATCTGAGATCAAATAAAAAACCTCGATGAGGTTATATTTTGCCTGATTTTAACCTACGACTCAAAGTCGTGGGCTACAGAATATCAAATCCCTCCGGGATTTTACATTCAATTGCCTCTGAATAGTGACTACATCTTCAACAATACAGTTTGGATTGCATTAACCTTTTCATTTATCATTCCATATTAACTTTAAGGAATTGCTGTCAAAAGTAGCAAAACAAGTCTTCTGTGATTGCTTTTTGACAATTAGAAAGAGGATATTATCTATAAATGCCATTGTGCCGGTTTTAATTCCAAGATATGATCGATTAATATGATCTTCAAAAATATAATTGAAGATTTCGTGAAAA